>JALFIR010000018.1:0-41001 GCA_022776215.1 Solobacterium sp.
CTATTGCAAGCCTTATGAGTTTTTGGTTGATTTTAATAATTGTTTAAATAAATATATGAACGAATTAACACTTCTTGGTAAGGGTAGAGAAAGAGAACTTATGTTTAATATTGAGGATGAGATAGATAATTTATTTGAAAGTGATAACGATAAGAAGAATCTTATTTCATTTATTATAGGCGGTTCTATTCATGTACTTGAGAAGAACAAAGTATTTGATAATACTTATGACTATGAAAATGTTAATAGACAATTAGAAGAGTTATCTAAGTCTATTCTTTCTTTACATGATAAGAATTAAATCCAACATATCCTTAAAAGTGTTGATTGTATGGTTCTATATTTTTTCTATAATGAAAGTATATATAAGGAGGGTGTATATATGATTATATTTAGATTAGTTTTAGTAGCTCTTTTAGGCTTTGTGTTGTTTAATTTGTATAGGGTATTAACACATAAGCCAAGGGTAAAGGGTCTTGTTGTTGAGTGCCTTCTTATAATATTGGCGTTAATACCAATTTATATCTATGAACTTGATTATATCGATAAGGCATGTTTGACTGGTAATCCATTAGACTTTTATCTTATTTTAATTGTAGGCATATCTTGTTTAATTACTATTATTGTTACTTTACAAAAGGGGAACTAATTATGAATAAGAAGAAAACCATTTTAATGTTTGTGTTATTTAGCTTATTGTTGCTAAGTCTAGCATATCAACTACATATTTGGTTTGATGGTGGTGATAATGCGGTAGATATTATTGTTAAGGTGAGTTGTTTTCAATTTGTGTTAGTAGTAATTGGTTTTATTGCTTCACTTAATTCTTTAATTGTTAATCATTATGCAAACAAGTAGTCCGTAAAGGGCTATTTGTTTTATAATGCTCATATGTTTAATATTGTTTACTATGGGCTATTATTTATCTATGAAGAAATATTATATAAGTTAGTATTACAATTACCATTAAATGTTTCGGTAATCTTCTTTTCTTTGACCATTGGTTTGTTTGTTGGCTACTTATCTCAATTTATCCCAAAGAGAATTAATTACTTTATCTTTAATATTATCAATCTATTATTATGCATCTATTATGGTACTGCTTTAATTGTTAGGAAGGTGTTTGGCATAGTCATAGTTCCTTCTACTTTTACTATGTATAAGCAGGTTACTAGTGGTGCTTTTAAAACATTATTCTTTGATGTGATTACTAGTAATATCTTGATTATCATCTTAATTTTGTTACCTTTTATTGTAGGTTTATTCTTAAATAGATACTTTTCTAATAAACCTAAGTTTACTTATATCTTAGTTGTGATTATTCCATTTATATTGTTTTTGTTTGGTGGTGATTTAAAATCATTCTATTCAAATAAAGCTGATGTGGATAAACTTGGTGTATGTTCTAGTATCTTTATGAATGGGGATTTGGAGCTCGAATCTGGGCTCGAATCTGGGCACGAATCTTCTGGGCTCGAATCTTCTGGGCTCGAACCTCAAATAAGTGATATCGATTTTGATAGTCTAGAAAGTGATAATCAGGCTATTATTGATTTGAATAATTACTTTAAGAATCAAGCACCAACCTATACTAACGAATATACAGGTATGTTTAAGGGTAAGAATCTAATTTATATAATGGCAGAGTCTTTTGATGGTTATTTTGTGGATAAAGAATTGACTCCTACTTTATATAAGATGATTCATGATGGTTTTTATTTTAAGAATTATTACACACCTACTAATTTGTCTACTATAGGTGGTGAGTTTTCTTTGCTTACTGGTTTGTTGCCTGATTTGGCTATATTAAATAATCAGTGGAATGGTAACTACAACAACAATGGTCATCATAATTATTATCCTTATGGACTAGGCAATTTGTTTAAGAACTTAGGCTATGATGTTTATGCATATCATGATTATTTTTATAATTTTCAAAATAGAGACTATTATCTAAAGGACTTGGGTTTTGATAATTATAAGGCTTGTGGAAATGGCATGGAAACAAGAATGGATTGTAGTATTTTTCCTGCCAGTGATGATGAGATGATTAATGGTAGTATTGATGACTATATTAATTCAGATAAGTTTATGGTTTACTACGTAACTGTTTCGGGTCATGCGAAATGGGGCTTTGGTTATAATGCCATGGCTGAGAAGAATAAGGATTTAGTTAGTGACCTTGAATATAGCGAAACGGTTAGAGCTTATGTTTCTGCTAACTTAGAATTAGAGAAGGCGATGACCACTTTATTGGATAAATTAAGTGCTGCTGGTAAGCTAGAGGATACGGTGATTGTTATGGCTAGTGATCATCATCCTTATTTTATGGAAGATGAACAAATGGAAGAATTGGCTGGTAAGGAATTAGACAAGTATAGTTTATATAAGAATGATTTGATTATTTATAATCCTAGTGTTGAAGATATTACTGTGGATAAGATATGTAATACTATTGATGTATTGCCTACTGTATTAAATTTGTTTGGAATTGAATATGATTCTAGAATAATTGTTGGCAAGGATATCTTGTCTGATAGTGAAGGAATGGCTATTTTTGCGGATTATTCTTGGTTAACTGATAATGACGGTGATTATAGTAATGTTGTAAGTAATAAGTATTTAGTTTCTAAGAATATTATGGTTTACGATTATTATCATTATCTTTTTGATGGTGCACCAGACAAGACTTGAACTTGCACGGGTTATCCCACACGCCCCTCAAGCGTGCGCGTCTACCATTTCCGCCACTGGTGCATAGCAATATTTTAGCATAATTGCTTGCACAAGCTTGACAATGCGCATAAAATAGTGGGGTATGGAATTTAGGAAGATTATTAACGTGGCAGTTATTGCCCATGTAGATGCAGGTAAATCAACTTTGGTTGATGCGTTTTTAGCGCAATCACATGTTTTCTCAGATCACGATGAAGTGGTTGAACAGGTAATGGATTCTAATGATTTGGAAAGAGAAAGAGGAATTACAATTTATTCTAAGAACTGTTCAGTTAATTATAAGGACTATAAGATTAACATCGTAGATACTCCAGGACATGCTGATTTCTCAAGTGAAGTTGAAAGAATTATTAAGACAGTAGATACTGTTATTTTGTTGGTTGACTCTAGTGAGGGTCCAATGCCTCAAACTCGTTTCGTATTGAAGAAGTCATTGGAGGCTAATTTAAGACCTATTCTATTAATTAATAAGATTGATAAAAAGGACCAAAGAGCTCTTCAAGTAATTGATGAAGTTTATGACTTATTCTTAGATTTGAAAGCTACTGATGATCAATTAGATTTCCCTATCCTTTATGGTATTGCCAAAGAGGGTATTGTTAGATATGAGATGGACGATACAAACAATGATATCGAGCCATTGTTCGAGACAATTGTTAAGCATGTACAGCCTTATCCAAATTTTATGGATAAGCCACTTAGAATGCAAGTTAGTGCCCTAGCTTATGATGACTATATCGGTAGAATTGGTATCGGCAGAGTTTATGATGGTGTTATTAAGGCTAATGAAATGGTCACTGTTTGTGATTGTGATATTAAGAAGGAGAATCGTAAGATTGCCAATCTTTATAACTATCAAGGTTTAAAAAGAACTGCAATTACTGAGGCTCAATGTGGTGATATCGTATTAATTAGTGGTATTGATAATATTGAAATTGGTGATACTATTTGCCAATTAGGTGATGTTGACCCAATGCCTCAAATTGATATTGAAGAGCCTACTATGTCTATGAACTTTATGGTTAACTCTTCTCCTTTCCAAGGTAAGTCTGGTAAGTTTGTTACTTCTAGAAATATTCGTGAAAGACTTGAAAGAGAACTTGAAGTAAATGTTGGTCTTAAGGTTGAAGAGACTGATTCTACAGATACATTTAAGGTTTCAGGTAGAGGTGAACTTCACTTGTCTATTCTTTTAGAGAATATGAGAAGAGAGGGCTATGAAGTTGCGGTATCTAGACCAGAGGTTATTTTTAGAACTATTAATGGTCAACTTTGCGAACCAATTGAAGAAGTAGTTTGTTCAGTACCTAATGATTATAGTGGCACTGTTATCAATTCATTGAACTTAAGAAAGGGTGAAATGGTTGATATTGAAGATGAAGGTTCTTATACAAAGATTATTTATCATGCTCCAACAAGAGGGTTGATGGGCTTTAGATCTGAGTTCATTAACTCTACTAAGGGTGAGGGTGTTCTTGTTAGAAAATTCATTGAATATAAGCCTTATAAGGGTGAAATTCCTGAGAGAACAAATGGTGCTATGATTTCTTGTGCTACTGGCAAGACAATGACTTATTCATTGTGGAACTTACAAGAAAGAGGCCAATTGTTTGTTGGTGCTGCCGAAGAAGTATATGAGGGTCAAATCGTTGGTGTTTCTAGTAAGATGCAAGATATGGAAGTTAATCCTACTGTAAACAAGAAGATGACTGCTGTTAGATCTACTGGTAATGATGAGGCTATGAAGCTTGTTCCTCATAAGCAATTCTCTCTTGAAGAAGCTCTTGAGTTTATCAATGATGATGAATTAGTAGAAATTACACCTGATGCGATTCGTATTCGTAAGAAGTATTTGACTAACTTAGATAGAAGACGTCATTTGCGTGAGGTTAATAAAGGTTAATGAGAAGTGCGTTTGCACTTCTTTTTGTTTGCATGCTAAAATGGTAAAAAATCTAATGGTAGATAGTTAGACAAATAATTCGAATAAGGAGGGTGCTTATATGAAGAAGTTTTTGTGTATCTTTTTACTTTTAACGCTATTTGCGTGTGCTGATTCTATGGATTATTCATACAAGTTTAAGGACTTAACCATAAATATTCCTGTCGATGCTGTGTTAGAAAGCAAGGTAATAACTGGTGATTATACTGATTTAAGAGGGGATGATTATGTGATTACTATGCAGAAACTGCATAATAAAAATAACTTATCTTTCTATGATTTGAGAAAACAGTATGAAAGTATAGCAATTTTTGAAAGTGGATGTACTTTGATTACCAATGATAATAAACATGCGGTATATAAGTATGGTGATTGTGGTTTAGCTTGTATCTATATGGGAAATGATAATTCTTATTATTCTCTAATAGCTCAAGGTGAAAAAGAGGCTCTTAAGGATAACTATAATTGGATTCTTAAGGCTTTTAAGAATATAAAAGTTTAAATGGTGATATCACAAATTGTGATATCACCAAAACAATTATTCAGAATATGATACAAATAGTGCTGCATAGTCATCTGATGATTTAAGATAAGCCTTTAAAGCTTGTTTAGCGCTTTCATAGTCGTTGGCATTGTGCTCAAATGAAGCAGTAATACCCATGGTTTTGCCGGTGTATTTGAAAGTTACGCCGTTGATTTCTTTTCCATCAATTTCTTTAATAATGTCCTTGATTTTTGTTGTTCCGACTTTAATAATCATTTTAATTTCCTCCTGTTATTTCAATAAAAAATATAAAAAGTCATCTAAGTTTTTAATCTTATCTATGTTGTTAAAAAGAAGATTGTTGTCATATAAAATATCGCTTAAACCAGCATATAGTTTTCTAAAATCATCATTTGTATCTCTTTTTATTAGTATTAGACAAACTAAATTAATCTTTGATTTATTCCAAGTGACTTTAGTGTTGTTTACCATTACATATAATTTTGTGCTCAAGGCATTTTGAATATTTGAATGTGGTATCGCAAACTTATCAAAGAAACATGTTGATGATAAATTTTCTCTACTTATCACTTGATTGTGAAAATCTTCTAAGACGTCGTTATTATCTAAAGCCTTTTCACCAACCCAAAAGCAAGAAGCCCTAACTTCTATAAGTTATGGGAGGAATGCTTTATAAATGTGCATTTCTTAAATGTTGTATCATAGTTCGCCAATATAAATGATATAATATTATTGGCGAAGAAATGAGGATTATAATGCAACAAACTATTACCGCAAAGCTTCAAATTTTAGTTAACCCTTCAGATAGGCAAATTCTACACGATACTATGAAGGCTTATTCTAATGCCTGTAATTATGTTTCTGATTACATTTATAAAACTCATAATCTTAGTAGGTATAGTGTACAAGAAGATACTTATTATAATGTTCGTGATTCTTTTGGATTACGTTCTCAAATGGCAGTATCTTGTGTACGTACAGTGATTGCTAAATATAGAACTATACTTGAAAACCATAATGAGTGGATTAAACCAAATTTTAAGATTCCACAATTAGATCTTGCATGGAATAGAGATTATTCATTAAATACCAAAAATGATACTTTCTCTGTTAATACCCTTAATGGTCGTATTAAGGTTAAGTTCTATAAAGGTGGCTATGAAAATTATTTTTCAAGTAATTGTAAATTTGGTACTGCCAAGTTAGTTTTTAAGCATGATAAGTTTTTCTTACATATTCCTGTTACCTATGAAATAGATAAGCTCGCTATGTTTGATGTTTTAAATGTTGTTGGTGTTGATAGAGGAATACGCTTTATCGCTACTACTTATGATAGTAATGGTAAAACAATCTTTTATGATGGCAACGATATTAAACAAAAACGAGGACATTACAAAGCACTTCGTAAACAGTTACAACAAGTTCATACACCATCATCTAGAAGAAGATTAAAGGCCATAGGTCAACGAGAAAACCGTTGGATGCAAGATGTAAATCATTGTATTAGTAAGGCACTCGTTACTAGTAACCCACAAGGCACTTTATTTGTACTTGAAGATTTAACAGGTGTTAGAGCTGCAACTGAAAAGGTTATGGTTAAAAACCGTTATGTAAGTGTATCTTGGTCTTATTATGACTTAGAACAAAAATTAACTTATAAGGCACTTAAGAATCATCAATTAGTAGAAAAGGTTAATCCTGCTTATACCAGCCAAACTTGCCCAAAGTGTGGACATACAGAAAAGTCTAATCGTGATAAACACAATCATCTTTTCTGTTGTAAAAATTGTGGTTATAAGTCTAATGATGATAGAATCGGTGCAATGAATCTGTATCGTATGGGAATTAATCTATTAGTACCTGATGCAGTTACTACGGAATAAATTTCTGTAGTACAGGTATATGTCAATATGCCTATGATGTAACGCCACTTTTGGTAACAACCAAACGACTAAATGTGGGAGGATATTATCCATTATTACCACAGGGCAGTTACAAGCTCCCACTTCTATAAGTGGTGAGTAATTGACAATGGTGTGAAAAACAATAAAATTGTAAATTTTAGGTAAATGTTATATTGATGCCGAAGAGGTGAAAACAAATGGCTGGTAGAAAGTTTTTATGGGGTGGTGCCACTGCCTCTTATCAATGTGAAGGTGCTTGGAATGAAGATGATAAGGTTCTAAGCATGTGGGATAAATATTTACATGAGGGAGGATATGAAACAGGTGATGTAGCCAGTGATCATTATCATCATTTTAGAGAAGATATTAAGATGATGAAGGATGGTGGCCAAAACTCTTATCGTTTTTCTATTTCTTGGCCAAGAATTATTAAAAATATTGAAGGTGAAATTAATCCAAAGGGAATTAAGTTTTATAGAGATTTGCTTCTTTGTTTAAAAGAAAACAACATTACTCCTTTTGTTACTATATATCATTGGGATTTGCCACAATATCTTGAGGACAAGGGTGGTTGGTTGAATGAGGAAACATGTTATGCGTATCAATATTTCGCTAAGGTATGTTTTGACAACTTTGGTGATTTAGTTAAACATCGGGTAACTTTTAATGAACCTAAGTGGTGTACAGCTTCTGGCTATCTTGTTGGCAATTATCCACCAGGCCACAAAGATCCTTATGAGATGATAGTAGCTGCTTATCACATTATGTTTGCAAGCGCCTTAGCTGTTAAAGAGTTTAAAGAAAATAATTATGAGGGTCAAATTGGCATTGTGCATTCATTTTCTCCTGTTAATGGTGTTGATGATACTTTAAAGACTAGAATTGCTATGCGTTTTGCGGATAATTACTCAAATAGGTGGGTTCTTGATACTGCCGCTAAGGGTGAATTGCCTTTTGATTTATTAGAGTCTTTGAGTGAAAAGTTTGATTTGTCTTTTATTAAAGATGAACATTTGCCTATTATTAAGAATAATACTGTTGATTTCTTGGGGTTAAATTATTATTCACATACTTTGGTGAAGCCTTATACAGAAGGTGAAACTAATTTTGTCGTTAATAATAGTGGCAAGAACTTTAAAGGTAAGAATACTGTAATTATTAAAGGATGGTTTGAACAAATCTTTGATAATCCAAATGCTACTTATACTGAATGGGGAACTGAAATTTATCCTCAAGGTTTAGAAAAGGGTTTAATTGAAGCTTATAATGATTATCATTTGCCTATTTATATTACAGAAAATGGTATAGGTGTAAGAGAAGATGTTAAGGTAAGTCAGGTTCAAGATGATTATCGTATTTCATTTATGAACGATCATATTAATGCCATTATGAACGCTGTTGACAAAGGTGTTGATGTAAGAGGCTATTATGCATGGAGTTCTTTTGACTTGTATTCTTGGAAAAATGGTGTTGAGAAAAGATATGGCTTAGTAGCGATAGACTTTGATGATGAGAATCTAAAGAGAACACCTAAGAAGAGTTATTATTGGTTTAAGGATATCATTGAAAGTAATGGAGATAAGATTAAGCGTAAGAAGAACTTTTAATTTATAATAAATTGGTGAGGTATTTTGAATGAATTATGATGTAGTTATTATAGGTGCAGGACCTGGTGGTATTTATTCTGCATATGAACTGGTAAAAAAAGACCCTAGTCTAAAGATTTGTCTATTAGATAGTGGTAATGCTCTAAATAAGAGACATTGTCCAATTGATGGCAAGAATATTAAGTCATGTATCAATTGTAAATCATGCTCAATCATGTCAGGTTTTGGTGGAGCAGGTGCTTTCTCTGATGGTAAGTATAATATTACCAACGACTTTGGCGGTACTCTATATGAATACATTGGTTATGAACAAGCACTAGACTTAATGAACTATGTAGATGAAATCAACGTTGAACACGGTGGTCAAAACTGTAAGAAATATTCTACAGCAGGAACTAAATTAAAGAAGATTTGTATGCAAAACTCTTTAAAGTTATTAGACGCTGAAGTAAGACACTTAGGAACTGATGTTAACTATATCGTTTTAGATAATATTTACAATGAAATTAAGGATCATGCAGATATCATCTTTAATACACCTGTAACTGATGTTATTGCCAATGGCGATAATGACTTTAGTGTAGTAACCGATAAGGAAACATATAACTGTAAAGACTTAATCATTTCAGTAGGAAGATCTGGTTCATCTTGGATGGAAAAGATTTGTAAGAGCCTAGATATCCCAACTAAATCAAATAGAGTAGATATCGGTGTTAGAGTAGAAATACCTGCTGTAATCTTCTCAGACATTACTGATGAACTATATGAATCAAAGATTGTCTATCGTACTCCACACTGGGAAGACAATGTTAGAACTTTCTGTATGAATCCTAATGGTATTGTCGTAAACGAGAATACTAACGGTATTATTACTGTAAATGGTCATTCATATGAGGGTGATGATAAAAAGACTGAGAATACTAATTTTGCTCTACTTGTATCTAAAAACTTCTCATATCCATTTAAAGACTCTAATGGTTATGGCGAATCAATTGCTAGATTATCTAATATGTTAGGTGGTGGTGTCATTGTTCAAAGGTTCGGTGACCTTGAAAGAGGAAGAAGATCAACACCTGCAAGAATTGCTGAAGGTTGTGTTAGACCTACATTAAATGCTACTCCAGGTGACTTATCTCTAGTGCTTCCAAAAAGAATCCTAGACTCTATCATTGATATGATTCATGCATTAGATAAGATTGCCCCAGGTACGGCTAATGATGATACATTGTTGTATGGAGTGGAAGTTAAGTTCTATAACATGACAGTAGAAGTAGATAATAATCTAATGTCTAAATACAAGGGACTATTTGTCATTGGTGATGGTTCTGGTATTACTCATTCACTGTCACATGCATCTGCAAGTGGTGTCTATGTAGCAAGACATATCTTAGGAAAGGCTGAATAAGCCTTTTTTTGAATATTTTTTGAAAAGGGCTTTCATTATTTTTTGTTTGTGTTAAGATACTTACATATACATCGTATAATCCTTTGGATATGGCAAGGGAGTTTCTACATTGCTACCGTAAATAGCATTACTATGAATGAGCCGTCTTTTGTATCTGGCTTGTCCCTTGACGATGTTAGGATACTTAGGGGGGCTTTTCTTTTTGAAACTTTTAGAAGATAAAATCTTAAGTGATGGCATTATTTTAAATGGTGACATCTTAAAGATTGATAATTTTTTGAATCATCAAATTGATGTTGAATTATTGGACCAAATGGGCCAAGAATTTAAGAAACTTTATTCTGACAGTAAAATTAATAAGATATTAACAATCGAATCTAGTGGTATTGGTATTGCGGTAATGGCTGCAAGATATTTTAATAATTGTCCTGTTGTTTATGCAAAAAAAGGCAAGTCATCAAATATTGGTGGCGAAGTTTATGAGTGTGTGGAGAAGTCATATACTCGTAATGTTGAATATCATATTCAAGTTTCTAAGAGATATTTAAATGAAAATGATAATGTATTAATTATTGATGATTTCCTAGCTAATGGTGAGGCTTTAAATGCGCTTATTAATATTTGTAAGCAAGCAGGCGCAACAGTTGAGGGCTGTGGTATTGCGGTAAGTAAGTCTTATCAACCAGGCGAAGAAAGAATTAAGAATATGGGAGTTAGGGTTGAGTCTCTTGCACGTATTAAGTCTATGCATGATGGTTCAATCGAGTTTTTTGGTTAATACAAGGTGTTCTTGTTTAACATAAATAAAGGAGAGACAAATGAAAAAATTAATTGCTTTACTATTAGCTCTACTAATGGTATTCACTCTAGTTGGTTGTTCATCTGATGAGGGTGATAAGACAACTGGTGATGTTGATGTTAAGATTGGTGCAATCATCTTAGGTGATGAGAATGAAGGCTATAGCTATGCACATATCGCTGGTATTAAGGCTGCCGCTGAAAAGCTAGGTATTCCTGAATCTAACATTATTTGGAAGTATAACATTAAGGAAGATCAAGGTTGTTATGATGCTGCTGTTGACTGCATTGAAAATGGTGCGTCTTTAGTATTATCAAACTCTTATGGTCATCAAACTTATATGGAACAAGTTGCTAGTGAGTATCCTGAAGTAACTGTTATCGCTGTTACAGGTGATAGAGCTGCTGTTTCTGGTTTAAGTAATTTACATAATGCCTTTACAAGAATCTATGAAGCTAGATATGTTTCAGGTGTTGTAGCAGGTTTAAAATTAAAGGAGTTAGATGAAAAGGGTGAACTAGTCCCTGCTAACTATAATGAAGATGGTGAAGTTAAGCTTGGTTATGTTGGTGCATATCCATATTCAGAAGTTGTTTCTGGTTTCACTGCTTTCTATTTGGGTGTTAAGTCTGTTTATGAAAACGTACATATGTATGTTGAATACACTAACTCTTGGGCTGATTTAACTGCTGAGGGTACAGTTGCGGATGATTTAATGTCTAGAGGTTGTGTAATTATTTCTCAACATGCTGATACAACTGGTGCTCCAAGTACAGTTCAAAATAACAATGATTCTAATAAGTTTGGTTTCAATGCTTATGAAGTAGGTTATAACATTTCTATGTTAGATGTTGCTCCTACTGCAGCATTAACTAGTGCTACTAATAACTGGGAAGTATTCTATGAATATGCATTCTCTTGCTTATTAAATAAGACTGAGATGGCTACTGACTGGAGTGATGGTTTCGCTTCAAATGCAGTTGGTATTACTGACTTAGGTACTTCTTGTGCTGAGGGTACTGCTGAGGCTGTTAAGGCAGTTGAAGATGATATCGCTTCTGGTAAGTTGCATGTATTTGATACAACAACTTTCACAATTGATGGTGTTAATCCTACTAGCATGTTAGGTGATGTTGATGCTGACTTTGTTCCTGAAACAGAGGGTGTGGCTGATGGATACTTCCATGAATCAGAATTTAGAAGTGCTCCATACTTCCCTAATGCTCAATTGATTGATGGTATCACTGCTTTAGGTGAATAATTAATTTGATATCTTAGCTACAGGCCCGTTTGTGACCTGTAGCTTTTTTTGGAGGTTTTATGCAAAACGCAATTGAAATGGTGAATATCACTAAGACATTTGGTGATAAGGTTGTGGCAAATAGTAATGTCACAATGAATATCAGACATAAAGAAATACTTTCTTTGTTGGGAGAAAATGGTTCTGGTAAGACTACTCTTATGAATATGCTTGCAGGCATTTATTATCCTGACTCTGGTCAAATCTTTTTTGATGGTAAAGAGGTTAGTATTACTTCTCCTAGTGATGCGTATCATTTGGGCATCGGTATGGTGCATCAACACTTTAAGTTGATTGATGTTTTTTCTGCCCTTGAGAATATTCTCTTAGGTCTTCCTAGTAACTTAGATGCCAAGGAAGTAAGAAGCAAGGTAGAAGAAATCTGTAATAAGTATGGTTTTGAATTAGATTTAGACGCAAAAGTCTATGATATGTCGGTGTCAGAGAAACAAACACTAGAGATTGTTAAGACCTTATATCGTGGTGCTGAAGTGCTAATTCTAGATGAACCTACGGCTGTATTAACTCCACAAGAGACAAGAAAATTGTTTAATGTCATTAAGAATATGAGGGATGATGGTAAGGCTGTTGTTATTATTACTCATAAGTTGAATGAGGTTCTTGAGGTTTCTGATAGGGTGACTATTTTAAGAAAAGGTGAATATGTGGGTACTGTTGATACTAAGGATGCTACTGAACAATTATTAACTGAGATGATGGTTGGTCAAAAGGTTGAGCTTAATATCAATCGTGATTTAATTGAACATAAGGAGAAAAGATTAGAGGTAGCTCATTTAACAGTTACTAATAATGATGGTAAGAAGGTAGTAAATGATGCTACGTTTGACTTATATTCTGGTGAGATCATGGGTATAGCTGGTATCTCGGGTTGTGGTCAAAAGGAATTATTGGAGGCAATCATGGGTTTGACTAAGGCTGATGATGATTCTTCGGTAATCTACCATTCTACTGCTCATGGTGATCATCAATTAGTTGGCTTGTCTACTGAGAAGATTAGAGGCTTTGGCTTGCACTTAGCTTTTGTGCCTGAAGATAGATTGGGTATGGGCCTTGTTGGTAATATGGGCATGACTGAGAATGTCTTGTTGAAGAGATATAAGAAGGGTTCTGGGCCTTTCTTGCATACAAAAAAGCCTACTGAGATGGCTCAAAAGATTATGAATGATTTGGATGTTAAGACACCATCTTTAGAATATCCACTTCGTAGATTGTCTGGTGGTAATATTCAAAAGGTCTTAGTTGGTAGAGAGGTTGCAGCTAAGCCTACAGTACTTATGACTGCTTATGCGGTAAGAGGCTTGGATATTAATACTTCTTATACAATTTATAATTTATTAAATGAAGAGAAGAAAAAGGGCGTAGCAGTAATTTATGTAGGTGAGGACCTAGATGTATTGTTGGCACTTTGCGATAGAATTCTTGTAATGTGTGATGGTCATGTCAATGGTATCTTGGATGGCCGTAAGTGTAGTAAGGAAGAGCTTGGTTATTTGATGACCAATCTAAAGGAGGCATAATGGCTAAGGAACCTAAATTTACAATTAGTAAAAAAGATGATAGTCCTCTTTGGCAAACTATTTTGATTAAGGCTATTGCGGTTATTCTTTCATTAATTGTTTCAGCTTTATTCTTATATTTTGTGACTAAGTTAGATCCTATTTCTGTTTATGCGTCTATGTATAAGGGTGCCTTTGGTACTCCTAGAAGATTCTGGATTACTATTAGAGATGCTGTGTTCTTGTTACTAGTGGCAGTGTCACTTACCCCAGTATTTAAAATGAGATTCTGGAACTGTGGTGCAGAGGGTCAAGTTTTAATTGGTGGTTTGGTTACTGCTGCTTTGATGATTAATTATGGTAATACTATTTCTACTCCAGTATTATTGTTAATTATGTTTATTACTTCAGCAATTTGTGGTGCTTTGTGGGCTTTTTTACCAGCTTATTTTAAGGCTAAATATAATACTAATGAGACGTTGTTTACTTTGATGATGAATTATGTTGCGATTCAATTAGTAGAATTCTTTGTAGACTTTTGGGATAAGAAACAAGCCCATTCAGTAGGTATTATTAATATGAATACTCATGGTGGTTGGTTTATGTCTATTGGTGAGTATCAATATTTGTTGAACGTAATTATTGTCTTATTGATATCGGTTCTTGTTTATATTTATTTAAAATATTCTAAACATGGTTTTGAATTGGCTGTAGTTGGTGAATCTGAGGCTACTGCTAAGTATGCAGGCATTAATGTGAAGAACACAATTATTAGAACTGTCTTATTGTCTGGTGGTATTGCCGGTATTGCAGGTTTTGTAGAGGTAGCTGGTATGTCTCATACTATTTCTAAGCAAACTGCAGGCGGTAGGGGTTTTACTGCTATTATCGTATGTTGGTTGGCTAAGTTTAATATCTTGTCTATGGCCTTTATTTCTTTGTTGATAGTGTTCTTGAATAAGGGTGCTTCTCAAATTGCCTCTGACTTTGGCTTAAATGAATATGCATCTAATATTATTACAGGTATTATTTTGTTCTTTATTTTAGGATCTGAATTCTTTGTCAATTACAAGTTTGTTAAGCATTCACATAAGGAGGAAGCATAATGACTAGTGCACAATTAATTTCTTGGGTTGTTTCAGCCATTACTTTTGGAACTGTTATTATGTTTGGCTGTATTGGTGAGGCTATCAATCAAAAGGCTGGTAATTTGAATTTGGGTGTTCCAGGTATTATGCAGCTTGGTGGTATTGGTGCTTTGACTGGTGCTTTCATTTATGAGAGTAGTACTGCTACACCTAATGGTGTAATTGGTATGTTATGTGCCTTGTTGTGTGCAATACTTGCTAGTGCTTTAGGCAGTTTGATTTATAGTTTCTTGACTGTTACTTTAAAGGCTAATCAGAATGTTACTGGTTTAACACTTACTATTTTTGGAACTGGTATCGCTAATTTCTTTGGTGGTTCTTTGATGAAACTGTCAGGTGGTGTTGGTTCTATTTCAGTAGCTACTACTGCCAATGTGTTTAAGCTTCGTCTCCCTTTTATTTCAGGTAAGTTAGGGTTATTTGGTTCTTTATTCTTGAATTATGGTTGGATGGCTTATTTCTGTTTAGTTTTGGCTTTTGTGGCTAATTATTTCTTGACTAAGACAAGAACCGGTTTGAATCTAAGAGCGGTTGGTGAGAATCCAGCTACTGCTGATGCGGCTGGTATTAATGTTACTAAGTACAAGTATTTAGCTTCTATTATTGGTGGTGCTATTTGCGGTCTTGGCGGTTTGTTCTATGTAATGGACTATATTCAAGGAACATGGGCTAATGATAATACTATTGAGGCCTTAGGTTGGCTGGCTGTTGCCCTTGTTATTTTTACTTCTTGGAAGCCTAAGAATGCAACATGGGGTGCTTACTTGTTTGGTTTGTGCTACTGGGCTTATATTTATATTCCTGCTGAAATCTCTAGGGCTTTGGCTGATGTTTTGAAGGTAGAAAGAGTTACTTATCTTCAAAATCTTTATAAGATGTTGCCTTATATTGTTACTATTGTAGTATTGTGTGTGGTTTCTGCTAAGAAGAAGAAGGAGAATCAAGCACCAGGTCATTTGGGTGTGTCTTACTTTAGAGAAGAAAGATAGTTTATTGAGGAGCGAAAGCTCCTTTTTATAAATGTCACAATATGATTAATGTTTACTAAAATAGACAAAAAAATAGATAATGTATATAATAGTAAACAATAAGAGAGGTATAAAAGCAAATGAAAAAGGCGGCTTACAATATTCTTCCAAAAACAGAGGGAATATTAAGAACTATGGGTGAACAGATTAAACTTGCTAGATTAAGACGAGATTTATCTGTTGAGTTAGTTTCCCAGCGTGCAGGTATTAGTAGAGCTTCTCTTTGGAAAGTTGAAAAGGGCGATCCTTCTGTAGCGATGGGCATTTATGCGGCTGTTTTGCATGCGTTAAATAACATGGATAAAGATTTACTCCTTGTTGCCAAAGATGATGAATTGGGTAGACAATTACAGGATTTAGATTTAATCACAAGGAAACGCGCTTCTAGAAGAAAATGATTTATGATTAATGATTTATTTCTTGTTGATCACATGTGCTTGCGTTAATGCGTTAAAAGTGTATAATTTAGAATACAAATAAAACATGGGGATGTCTTGGTTTCGACAGGTTTATGTTGGATTTGGATTGCAGTGGAGTGGTTACCTTATAACCAAACAAAATTATTCGGCAATAACGAATTAGCATTTGCTTAATCGGTTGAGCGACGTTAGCTCCCAAAGCAGCTTCTGATTGTAAAGTTTGTAGCAATCAGTCGTAAACACAAACTAGGTGAAGAAAGTTAGCCTTATCTTTCAATCCGAAAACCGAAAAGGCAAATTCAATACTTGGTAGTTTAGGTCGTTTGTATTGTCTTATTAAAAGCTAAACTAAACTGTAGAAGTCTAAATGTGGGACTATTCTTGGACAGGGGTTCAATCCCCCTCATCTCCACCATATAGTTATTTGTGCTCTAGAACTTGATGGTTTTAGAGCTTTTTTATTTCCAAGGAAACTTAATTATGATTTTGCCCCGCTTTTTATGACTTTTAAACACAATTTTGCCCCGTTTTTCTCAAGATTTAGGTATAGTTTTGCCCCCGTTTTTCTAAAATGTTTGATTCTGCATTTTTTTGATAGAATGAAGATGTAAATAAGAGGAGGGAAAATCAATGAAAAAGAAGATCTCAATTGTTGTGGCTTCATGCTTATGCATTGGAATGTTGACTGTGTTATCTCTGTTGTGGAAAGAGAAGGATGATTTCAATAAATATAATAATCCAGGTGTTATTGTTGGTACCTTCTCAATGAATATGCCAAGTGAATGTGTTCATTTTGTATTTACACAGGATGGTAAGGCACAAAGATATGTTCAATTTGGCGAATTAGAAGAAGGTACATTAAAGAGAATTGGTGATTCTAATAAGTATGATGTGAAGTTTGGTGATGATGAGTATGTGGTTACTTATCATACTGATAGTATAGACTTGCTTTGTGATGCATATACTACGGAAATTCCAAAGATTAGTGAAGTACCAACTTATATTAATGTAGTAGGAAGAGGAATATAATTGATAACACAAAAGGGGCATTGCCCCTTTTGTCAATTTTATAGATTGTTTAACTTTTCTAATAGTTCATCATGACTTAATTTAGATGTTGCACATACACAGAATGGAGCACCACCACCATTTAGTTGTAGCTCATCTTTTAAACTATTGAATATATCACGTGCCTTATTATCATGAGAGATAATTGCTAGTGATGAATCCTTTTCGCTAATTAGGAAACGATCATCACTTATTTCTTTTACTAGGGTCATTGCGATATCTCTCAAAAGAGAACTATCTTCATGGATGGTAATTACTTTATCAATTGAGCTAGTGTAAGCCTTTGCCTGGAATTGTAATAATTCTTTCTTTAAGTCAGCTAGTTCTTTCTTAAGAGCTTTATTGTTGTCAACTAATGTTTTAGCAACATCGCTTAATTTATCTTTACCAGGATTGATGACTACTGCAGTTTTTCTATATTCATCATATATTTCTTTTAAATGATCGGCACTTGTCATACCGATTGCACAATGTAGTCTTGTACCACGAGAAGTTTTCTCATGAGATAGAATTGAGAAAGAACCAATTTCAGAAGTATTGTTTACATGTAAAGTACCACATGGCTGTTTATCATAATCACCAATCTTAATAATTCTTACTGTATCAAAATGTGCATAGTGTTCATCGCCATAGTCCTTACCTGCGACATAAGATATTTTAACATCGATTGAATCAAGGATTGCTTGTCTTACATATTGTTCAAGTTCATCTAGAGTCTTATCATCTACTTCAGTATTAATTTCATACCAGATATTATCGTGATTAGTTCCAATTGATCCTAATGGGAAATTGTGTTTAACACAGAAACCATCCGCAATATGTAAAGCTGATTGTACGATTGTGTTAGTATGACGTGTGAATAAGTCAACTTCCATATGGATTGGATTAGATAGTTCGCCATTTACTTTGTGATATAAAGTATCACCATCCCACTTTAAATCTAATACTTCTAAACCATTAATAGTTCCCTTATCTGATGGCATACCACCTTTTTCACCATAGAAGATTGTATCTTCAAAACAGTAGTAACCATCCTTCTCTTCCTTGATTACAGTATCTAGTACTGTTTCTTTGTAATGATCATAATGTAAGTTCATTTATTTTCTCCTTTAACTTTTCTAATAATTCATCATGACTTAAGCTTGATGCCACACATACACAGAATGGAGCACCGCCACCGTTTAATTGTAGCTCATCTTTAATATTATTGAAGATATCACGTGCCTTATTATTGTGTGAAATGATAGCTAGTGTTGCATCTTTTTCACTGATTAAGAAGCGATTGTCGTCTATTTCTTTTACTAGGGCCATTGCGATATCTCTCAAAAGAGAGCTATCTTCATGGATGGCAATGATCTTGTCTGTTGAACTTATATAAGCTTTAGTCTTATATGTTAATAATTCTTTTTTAAGATCAGCAATTTCTTTCTTTAAAGACTTATTATTATCAACTAAATTCTTAGCCGCATCACTTAACTTATCTTTACCAGGATTAATGGCTACAATTGTTTTCTTATATTCGTCATAGACATTCTTTAACTTATTATCACTTGCTGAACCAATGGCAGCTTGTAGTCTAATACCACGTGATGATTTTTCATAAGATAGAATTGAGAATGAGCCGATTTCTCTTGTGTTATCTACATGTGGTGTACTACATGGTTGACTGTCATAATCACCGATTTTAACAATTCTTAGAGTATCAAATTGTTTAAAGAATTCATCTTCATAGTCTTTACCATCAATATAAGATATTTCAACATCAACAGAATCTAAGATGGCTTGTCTTACATATTGTTCAAGTTCAACAAGTGTTTCCTCTTCTACCTTAGTATTAATTTCATACCAAATATTATCTAGGTTAGCTCCAAAGGCATCATATGGTAGATTATGTTTTACCATAAAACCATGGATTAGATGGATAGCTGAATGGACAATTGTATTATTGTGCCTTGTTAAGAAATCAACTTCCATGTGAATTGGATTAGATAGTGTTCCATCAACCTTATGATAAAGAGTATCGCCTTCCCATTTTAAGTCGATAACTTCTAAACCATTAATAGTTCCTTTGTCACTTGGCATACCGCCTTTTTCGCCAAAGAAGACAGTATCTTCAAAGGCATAGAAGCCATCTTTTTCTTCTTTGATTACGGTATCTATTACCGTTTCTTTATAATGATCATAATGTAAATTCATTGATTTACCTCCGCTACTATCAAGTATATAGGAAATATTGAATAAAGGTAATACAATGGTTGATATGAGAACTAAAAGAGAAGATTTATTAAATGGAAATATATTAAAGACAATTCTTTTCTTATCGGCTCCAATGATGGCACAGGGTGTTTTGAATACAGCCTATAATTTAGCTGATATGGTATGGCTTGGTAGACTATCTGCTGATGCGGTAACTGCTGCTGGTATGGCTGGCATGTTTACATGGTTTGCGTTTGGTGTGGTTGTTATTAATAGAACAGGAACTCAAGTTAGAGTTGGACAATCATTAGGGGCAGGAGATAGAAAAAGAGCCTTAAGTTATGCGGCAGCAGGTTTTCAATTAATCTTATTAGAAGGCTTGTTTTTATCAATTGTAGGAACACTAGGGGCTGATGCCTATATTAATGCCTTTGGACTAGAGTCTAAGACAATGATTAAAGATTCTATTGATTATATGGTTGTTTGTTCAATCTTTCTATTAGTGTCTTTCTTTAATAATATGTTCTCGGGTATTCATAATGCTAGGGGTGATTCTAGGACACCTTTTGTGATTAATGCGGCAGGCTTGTTTACTAATATAGTTTTAGATCCAATATTAATTTTTAAATTTGGTATGGGTGTAAAGGGTGCTGCTATTGCGACCATTGTCGCTCAAACTGTTTCTTTAGTTATGAATTTTTATATAGCTTCTAAGGATGAATTTATTATTTCGATACCAATTTTGAAGAAACAAGATAGCTATTATTATAAAGATATTAGTAAGATTGGCTTACCAACAGGCTTAGAGAATATTGCGTTCTCAGTTATTACGATGGTTATGTCTCGATTTATCACATCATTTGGTGATGCGGCTATTTCGGCTCAAAAGATCGGTACACAAATTGAATCAATTACTTATGTTGCGGCAGAGGGTTTTTCTAGTGCTGGTAATGCCTTTATAGCTCAAAACTATGGTGCTAAGAAAAATGATCGTATTGCCAATGGCAAGAAGACAATTGAGGGTATTGGTATTGTATGGGGGACTTTCTGTACTCTTGTTTTAGTGTTGTTCCCAAGACAAATTATTTCTATTTTTATTAGAGAAAAGGATGTTATTGAGATTGGTGCTTCTTATTTAAGAATTTTAGGTTTCTCTCAATTATTTAATGTGAATGAATATACTTCAGCCGGTGTTTTTAATGGACTTGGTATTACATTACCACCTTCTTTGGTTGGTGTTAGTTTAACAGCTTTAAGAATTCCACTAGCTTATATCCTACAACAATCAATGGGCTTGGATGGCATCTGGTGGACATGTTCTATTTCAGCTAGTTTGAAGGGTATTGTATTGACACTTTGGTTAAACTATACGCTTAAGCATAAGATACTTGTTGAATGTGCGTAAAGATTGGATGGCCCCAGTCTTTTAAAATTGTTTTCCACATTTGTTGATAAAGATGGGAATAATATGGGAATTATAATTGATGTTTTAGATATAGAATAAGGCTGTAATAGCTTATCATGATAAGATAAATGATATGTTAAATGATAAGATATTTGTAAGAACGGAGCTTTATGTTTATTGAAACTGAAACAATTGAATTAAAGAAGTCTTTATCACAATTAAAAGAAGGCGTTATCTCATTAAGTGCTATGTTGAATAAGTCAAATAAGGGTGTGGTTTATTTTGGGATAAGAGATGATGGCAAGGTAATAGGCCTAGATGTTGGTAAGAAGACCTTGTCTGATGTTACTCATGAGATACAGAATAATTTAAAGCCTTTGCCTAATAAGGTTAATGTTGAGTGTGAAGAGATAGTAGATAGAACGGTAATAAGGGTTGGTGTTGATGGCGATGATACTCCTTATTCTGCCTATGGTAGATACTATATAAGGATTAATGAGGCTGATGTGATGATGTCTAATAGTCAACTACAGTCTTTCTTTGAGAATAAAGAGATTAATTATTTTAGGTGGGAAAATAAAGAGACTGAATATGGTGTCGATGATGTAGATGAAGATTTGTTGATTGAGTGTATAAGAACGGCAAATGATAGTGGAAGACTGGATTATGTCTATAAGACTACTGAAGATGCATTAACTAAGCTTGGTTTGCTGAGCGTGAATGGATTATTAAATAACGCAGGCTTGTATTTGTTTGGCAAGAATAAACCATTGCTTATTAAGGAAGCTAATTTTCCTACTGATAATAGAAGCGAATTTGGTGAGATAAAAGAATTTAGAGGTAATATCATTGAGTGTATAAGAGAGACAATTTCTTATATTCAAAATCACATAACTTTTAAGTCTAATATTGTTGGCTATCAAAGAAAGGATGTTCCCGAGATTCCACTAAGGGCAATAAGAGAGATTGTGGTTAATTCTTATGCTCATTGTTCATATGGAATAGAAGATGATTATCATCAATTCTCTATATTTAAGTCATATGTGAAAATCTATAATCCTGGTGGCATTATTAAGGATATTGATCCTAAAAGATTTGCCAGTGGCAATGTTGGTAGTAAGGTTAGAAATGTTTTAATTGCGTCAACTTTGTTTAAGTTTGGCTATATTGATTCTTTTGGCACTGGTTTTGAAAGAACCTTTAGTCTTTGCGCATTAAATGATGTTGATTATAGTTACTTTAATGATGAATTTGGTTTTACTTTCATATTTAATAGAAAGACTATCGATATGATTAATGATAATAGACCAGGATATAGAATAAGTAACTTGGATGATATGATTATAAATTCTATTAAAAATAATAAGTATATTACGATTCCTGAATTAGCTAACATTGTGAATAAATCAGAGATAACAGTTCATAGGCATTTAAATGATTTAAGTAAGAATGGTGTGGTTTCTAGAGTTGGTTCTAGGAAGACAGGATATTGGAGAATAAACTATGAAAAGATGTAAGTGGTGTAATGAGAATAATCCTTTATATGTTGATTATCATGATAATGAATGGGGAGTGTTAAATACTGATGATAAGCATTTATATGAAATGTTGATTCTTGAGTCTTTTCAAGCCGGTTTGTCTTGGGAGTGTGTACTTAATAAAAGAGAAGCATTTAGAATAGCATATGACAATTTTGATATAGATAGGGTGATCAAGTATTCTGATGATAAGTTTAATTCTTTGATTAATAATAAAGATATTATTAGGAATAAATTAAAGATAAAGGCTAGTATTAATAATTCGATTATCTTTAAAAGTATTCAAGAAGAATATGGAAGTTTCTATAAGTATCTATGTACTTATTGGGATGGGAATATTATTTATGAGAATGATAAGACTACTAATGAATTGTCTGATTTAATTTCTAAGGACTTGTATAAAAGGGGTATGAGGTTTGTTGGGTCTGTTATTATTTATTCTTATTTGCAGGCTGTTGGTATTATTGATTCTCATGAGGATGAGTGTTTTAAATTAATGTATAATAGTGGGCATGGTAAAGATTATAGCGAGTGATTTAGATGGGACTTTATTGTATAACGGTCAGTTGTCAGAGAATAACTATAAGGCTGTTAAACAGTTACAAGACAATGGTATTGAGTTTGTGGTAGCAACAGGCAGAAATATTAAAGAAGTTAAGATGTTGGATTTTAAGGATATTGAGTGTTCTAAGGTTTTAATCAATGGAACAATTGTGGTGGATAAGGACTATAATTTGATTTCAGCCGATTATTTAAAGCGTGAGGAACTAGATATTTTATTATCTTATATAGATGAATATAAGGTTGGTACTATTTTCTATGGTACTGAAGAAAGATATGGCTTTAACATCGATATTATGAATGATAGTTTTAAGAATGATCCTGATGTCTTTGGAAATGCTTTTTTTAAGGGCTTAATTGAAATTAAAGATTTGGATGAAATAAAGGCTGATATTTGTAAGGTAGAGATTATGGATGGCGTCCGTTTCGATATGTTGAAAGAAATGGGCGATAAGATATTGGCTACTAAGAAGTTTGGGGTAACTAGTTCTAATAGAAATAATATCGAGGTTACTTTGCCTTTTGTGGATAAATATTATGGCCTTAAGAAGATTTTAGATAAGAATGCTTATAAGGATGATGAGGTAGCGATATTCGGTGATAGTGATAATGACTTTGAGTTGTTTGAAAATGTAACTGAATCTTATGCGATGGGTAATGCCAATGAAAGGATCAAGAGTCATGCCAAGTATGTGATTGGCTCTTGTGAGGATGATGGCTTTTATTTAGAGGTTATGAAAATTTTACATTCTAAGTAAACATTTTCAAATATATTATTGACATATTATTTTACTAGTAAGAAAATATAGTCAAGGCGATGAAGAGAAGAGTACTTTAAGGGTAGCTTGTAGAGAGTCTTGGTTAAGGTGAAACAAGATAGTGAAGCTTAGGGGAACATGGTCTATTGAGCCGCTACTACTAATAGTGGTAGCCGTAGTGCACACGTTATAGTGCTAGAGTATGATAGTACTTGAAGAAGGCATATATCTTAGGTATATGTGAATTAAGGTGGTAACACGGTTATATAGGTCGTCCTTATGGGGACGGCTTTTTTGTTTCTTACTTAGTACTATTGGGATAATTAAGGAGGTTACATTTATGAAAAAATTATTAACTCTACTACTTGTTTTGGTCCTTGGACTTGCTTTAACTGGATGTGGTTCTAAGGATAGTGATTCTATTTCTATTGCGGTACCAAATGATACTACAAATGAAGCTAGAGCTCTTACTATTCTTGAAAACAATGGCATTATTAAATTGAAAGATGGTGCTGGTATTACAGCTACTAAGAATGATATTGTTGAGAATCCTTATAATGTGGAGATTGTTGAAGTTGAGGCTGCTCAAATTCCTAATGTCTTAAAGGATGTTGATTTTGCGGTAATCAATTCAAATTATGCGATTGATGCAGGTATTAATCCTAGTAAGGATGCACTAGTTCTTGAGGGTTCTTATTCAGCTTATTCTAATATCTTAGCTGTAAAAGAGGGTAGAGAAAATGATCCTATTATCTTAGCTTTAAAGGCTGCCTTAGAGTCTAAGCAAGTAAAAGAATATATTGATGGTAAGTATGATGGTGCTGTAGTTTCTACTGTAGAAAATCTAACTGATGGTTATGATACAAGCGTTGATTATGAAGCATTAAAGGGTCAAACAGTTAGCGTTGCTGCTTCTCCTACTCCTCATGCAGAGATCTTGAGTGTAGCTAAGGATATCTTAGCTAGTAAGGATATCACATTGAAGATTGTTGAGTTCACTGATTATGTACAACCTAATAATGTGGTTGATAGTGGTGAAATTGATGCGAACTATTTCCAACATCTTCCTTATTTAGAGAATTTCAATACTGAAAATGGTACTCATGTAGTAAGTGTTGGGGCAATCCATGTTGAGCCAATGGGCTTATATGGTGGTAAGTCTACTTCTTTAGATGTATTTTCTAAGTAATGATTGAAGTAAAGAATTTAAATAAAACATTTAAGTCGGTTGAAGCCTTAAAAGATGTCTCTTTAACAATTGAAGATGGAGACATCTTTGGCATTATTGGCATGTCTGGCGCTGGTAAGTCAACTTTGGTTAGATGTTTAAACTTTCTTGAAAAACCCGATAGTGGTGAGGTGATTGTTGACAATAAGATATTAGGTACTTTGAGCGAAAAGGAATTATTGTCTTTTAGAAAAGAAGTAGCGATGATTTTCCAAGGCTTTAACCTACTTATGCAGTCAACGTGTCTTAAGAATGTTATGTTTCCAATGGAACTTGAAAAGGTAGATAAGAATAAGGCAAGAGAAAGAGCCCTTGAACTATTAGATATGGTAGGTCTTAAGGATAAGGCTAATGCCTATCCAGCAACTTTATCAGGTGGTCAGAAACAAAGGGTTGCGATTGCTAGAGCCTTGGCTTGTAACCCAAAGATTCTATTATGTGATGAGGCAACTAGTGCCCTAGATCCAACTACTACTAATCAAATCTTGGATTTAATTAGTGATATCAATAAGAAGTTAAATATTACGGTGGTAATTATTACACATCAAATGTCGGTTGTAGAGAATGTATGTAATAAGGTAGCAATCTTAGACAATGGTAGTGTTGTGGAAACTGGTATGGTTACTGATGTTTTCTCTCATCCAAAGTCTTTGGCTGCTAAGAAGTTGGTCTTCCCTGAGAGTGATCAAAGTAGTGTTTTCATTGAAGAGAATAAACAACATGCGGTTCGTGTAATCTTTAATGGTGGTACTTCTACTGGTAAACCATTATTGAGTAGATTGGCGATTGAAGAGAATATTCCTTGTAATATCTTGAATGCTTCTATTAGAAATATCAATGGTTGTTCATATGGTTCGATGTTGATTGGTGTAGATACAAAAGAAGAGATGGATAAGGTAATTAGTTATTTGAATAAGATAGATGGTGTAAGTGCTATGGAGTTTGAATTATGAGTAATGAATTAATTAGTATGATTGTCGAACAATTTCCACTAGCTTTATGGGAAACTCTTTATGCCACTTTATTAGCAACTTTATTTTCTATAATTCTTGGATTACCATTAGGCATCTTATTAGTAGCTGGTCAAAAGAAGGGCGTTATGCCGCTTCCTACTTGGCTATTAAGACTTATTGATGTGATTATCAATATCTTAAGATCAATTCCGTTCTTGATTGTGGTAATTGTGGTGTTCCCATTAACTAGATTAATTGTAGGTACTACTGTTGGTACTTTAGCTAGTATTGTGCCGCTTGTTGTAGCTGCGTTTCCTTTTATCGCAAGACTTGTGGAAGCTTCTTTGAAGGAAGTTGATCAAAACTTGATTGAAATGGCTAAGTCTATGGGTGCTACTCCTTTTCAAATTATTACCAAGGTAATGTTGAAGGAAGCTGTACCATCATTGATTTCTAATATTACTGTAGCTTTAACTACTATCTTGGGTTATACAGCTATGTCTGGTATTGTCGGTGGTGGCGGATTGGGTAAGATCGCGATTAACTATGGTTATTATCGTTATAATTATGGAATCATGATTTGTGCGGTAATTGTCTTGGTTATTCTTGTTCAACTAATTCAAAAACTAGGTGATTATCTATCTGTTAAGTGTGATAAAAGATTAAGAGCATAAGGTCATCATAATGATGGCCTTTTCTTTTAAGTATGCTCAAAAAATGAGCATACTGGAAAAAGCAACGTGCAAATTTTGCACGTTGCTAATATTAACAATGTTTATTAGATATAAACACTTGTATGTATAAAGCTGGCGATTCGTTATTAAGTGATATAACATTTACAAGTCAGCCTAGACTTCCTATATATGCAATACATAAAAGTAATGTTAAAGGTTTAAAAATTATAGATGAACTAATTAAATACGATTTACAGACAAAGATTAAAGTTTGGGATTATAACCATTTAATATTTAGTAAAGATAATAAGACCATAGATAACCTTTCTCTAATCACTTCTTATTTAAATGACGATGATGAAAGAATAGAAAAAAGATTAGAACAATTATTAGGAACTAAATTGAAATAGAATAGCAACACGCAATTTTTGCGTGTTGCTCCTGTTAAATAGCACCGTGCAAAATTTGCATAGTGTTACTAAAACGATTTAGTTCACTAGCATCTAGTAAATATGCATATGTGCGGAAAACGCACATATGATTTGATGAATAACTTCAGTTGTTGCAAATTATGCAACAACTGCTGAAAATTACGATTACTTCAGTTGTCTCAAATTTTGCGATAACTGAATATCGTTATAATCATCTTAAAAAATTCATAACAAGTCTAACCATTGTTTCCTTTTCTTCAGGTCTAGATTCCGCAATCATTAAAGTAATAGCTACAAGAGCACTATTAGATATTATTTGTTTACCGTCAATAATTAAGTGATTATTCTTATTAAGAAATTCTAAGAATAAAGAAGCACCAATTCTTTTACAACCATCCGCAAAAGGATGATCCTTAATAATGAAATATAAAAGATTAGCAGCCTTTTCCTCAATACTTGGATATAATTCTTCTCCAAAGACATTTTGATATATAGAAGCTATTATTCCCTCTAGTTTACCTTTCTCTTTCTCTATTCCAAAGACACTTGAATTAAACTTCATTGAATCTATTAAATCTCTACATTCCTTATATGTTAATTGATATATTGAACTTGTACCCTTAGGCTTACTTATTGTTCCATGATCATAATCATCTAATAATGATAGGGCATTAGAATATGTCTCTATTACACTTAACACTTCCTTAGCATCTATATCTAAACTAGAAGCTAACATCCTTGATTGTATTTCTATGGTCTTATTTAAAGCATCCAATCTTTTCTGATTAATAGAATATCCCTTAATCATATAATCTTTTAATATTGAGGTAGCCCATTTTCTAAAGATGATACCATTAGGCGATTTAACACGATAGCCTACAGAGATGATTACATCCAATGAATAAAAAGGTACTGGCTGTTTTACATTAACAACGTGCAAATTTTGCACGTTGTTATTTTCCGCCAATTCACCCTCATCAAAAATATTCTTAAGATGTTTAGATATTACGGTTCTATCTCTTTGAAAAAGCTCTGCCATCTGTTGTTTAGATAGCCAAACATTTTCTCTATCTTCACTTACATTTACTTCTAATTCTAATTCTCCATTTTTAAATACTATTACTTCATTTTCCATTTTCTTACACCTTACTTGTAAGGCGATTATAGAAAGGAAACATGAACTTTTATTCCCAACATATTCCCATATTTTTGCCATTGTCAATGTGGAAAAGTGGATAAGTTTATTACGTCATTCTCTTATATAATGTAGCTAATGGACATTACTTCATATTTAATAATTATTATCGGAATTATTATTGATGCCCTTTTTATATACAATGATGATAAATATCATAATTCTTTATCAATTGTATTAAAAACATTGGCATCACTGGCTTTTGTGTTGTTGGCTTTTCATTTATATAAGGGGAAAGGATTATTGGTTATTATTGCCTTAATATTTGATATGCTAGGAGATTTTATCTTGATACTAAGAAACAGATATAAGAAGTATAAGGATATAATCTTTGCGTGTGGGACTATTTCATTTTTTATAGCTCATATCTTATATGCAACTTATTTGATAGGAATAAATCATTCTTGTATTAAATGGGGAATAGTAATCAACATCATCTTATATGTGATTATCGCTATAGCCTTTAAGATGTCGTTAGATGTTAAGGGTTTTATTGGTATCTTGGGCGCTTGTTACTTGTTTATAATTATGTTTAATAGTGGACTATCAATTACTAATTATCATTTAGTGCCTAGACATGAGAATTTTGTATATATGGTAGGTTCTTTGATCTTTATATCGTCTGATTTGGTTTTAATTTTACATAAGTTTGGCAAGAACTCTCCTGATTTTTTACAAATCGTTTATAGGGTTTTATATTATGCTTCTCAAATCATTTTAGCTTTATATATTGGTTTAATATGAGTGCTAAAGATGTGATAAAACGTATAATTTATTATTGAATATAATTAACAATTAACATAAAATTCCTACATTAGAAAGGAAATTATCGTGAAATTACTATTTAAATATTTAAAAAAATATATATTTCTGATTGTGGTAGTGGTTCTATTTACTTTTGTGCAAGTACAAAGTGAATTGAAGTTACCTGATTATATGTCGGATATTGTCACTAATGGTATTCAATACAATGGTATTAGTGAGAATGTGCCAAGGGCAATCAGTGAAAAGGAACTAGATAAGGTATCTTTGTTTGTGGATGACTTGGATTCAATTTATACACTTGCTGAAAAGGATAGAGAATATAAGGTAGCTAATCAGGTAGTTTCTTTTAAGGAAAATATTTATATCTTAAATGAAGATTATGACGGTTCTTTAGATAATGAAATGTCTAAGGTTATGACTTATGTTTTCTTGGCTGAGAAGGCTGGGGTTGATGATGCTACTTTTAAGATGTTGAAGGATAATCCTTCAATGAAAAAACAATATCTTGAGAAGTTCGATGAGTATGTAAGTGGCCTACAAGATAATACTGCTTCAGTATCTAAGTTCTATATTCAAAGTGTCTATGAGGACATTGGTTTAAATGTAGAAACAGTTCAAAGTAACTACATCTTACATGAGGGTTTGTTGATGTTGGGCGTGGCTTTAGTTAGCATTTGTGCACAATTATCTTCTACTTATTTAGCTACAAAGATTGCGACAAATGTTGCCTATAGAATGAGAAGGGATGTCTACAATAAGGTAGAATCTTTTGCGAGTGCAGAGTTTTCTAAGTTTTCAACGTCTTCTTTGATCACAAGAACAACCAATGATATTACTCAGATTCAACAATTGACTCAGATGTGCTTAAGAATGATGTTGATGGCGCCTTTGATGGGTATTACTTCTATCTTTAAGGTTATGAGATATCCTGATATGTTGTGGATTTTGTTGGTGGCTATTGGGGTTATTGCCTTCTGTATGATTTTACTTCTTATTTTTGCACTTCCTAGATTTAAGAAGATGCAAACTTTGATTGATAAGTTAAATAATGTCATGCGTGAATTATTAGATGGATTGTTAGTAATTAGAGCTTTTAATACTGAAAGAAATGAAGAGAAGCGTTTTGATGTTTCTAATAGAGAACTATATGATAATGACTGGCATGTTAATAGGACTTTAATTTCTATTATGCCTATTATGATGCTTACTATGAATCTTTTGACTATAGGTATCTTATGGTATGGTGCTAAGTTGATTGATATCGATGTAATGTCAGTTGGTGACATGATGGCCTTTATTCAATATGCGATGCATGTAGTTATGAGTTTTATGATTCTAGCTATGGTGTGGACTATGGTACCTCGTGCTTTAGTTTCTCTTGGTAGAGTTAATGAAGTATTAAGCACTGAGAATACTATCATGGATAAGGATGATACTGTGGATGTACCAAGTGAGGGTGTATTAGCTTTCAATGATGTAAGTTTTAAGTATCCTAATGCGGAAGAGAATGTGCTTGAGCATATTAGTTTTAAGGCTTTACCAGGTGAGACAGTAGCTTTCATTGGTTCTACTGGTAGTGGCAAGTCTACTATTGTTAAGTTGATTCCACGTTTGTTTGATGTGAGCGAGGGTTCTATTACTTATGGTGATCATGATATCCGTGATTATAGCCAAAAGGATTTAAGAGATCATATTGGCTATGTTACTCAAAAGGCAATTTTGTTTAAGGGAACTATTAAATCAAATATTGAGTTTGGCGAAGAAATAGATGAAGATGCTTTGAATTCAGCTATCGATATTGCTCAGGCAAGAGAAATTATCAGTGAGAAGGAACTTGGAGTAGATGAGCCTATTACTCAGGGCGGTACTAATGTTTCTGGTGGCCAGAAACAAAGAATTTCTATTGCCCGTGCTTTGGCTAAAAGAGATGCGAATATCTTTATTTTTGATGATTCTTTTAGTGCTCTAGATTATAAGACTGATAAGAAACTAAGAGATGAATTAAGCAAGATGATTGAAAAGAAGAAGTCTACTGTGCTTATTGTTGCCCAAAGAATTTCAACTATTAAGAATGCTGATAAGATTGTTGTTCTTGATGAAGGTAAGATTGTTGGCATGGGTAAGCATAGCGAGCTAATGAAGGATTGTGATGTTTATAAGGAGATTGCATATTCACAATTGTCTAAGGAGGAATTAGAAGATGCCTGCGCATAGAGCGATGAAAAAAGAGAAGGCCAAGAATTTTAAGGGCAGCATGCTTCATCTTCTTGACTATATTAAGGAATATCATTTAAGAATTGTTTTTGTTTTAATTCTAGTAGTTTGTTCTACTATTATCTCCGTAGTAGGACCTAAGATTGCTGGTGGCATTACTACTAAAATCTATGAGGGTATTGTTGGTAAGGTAACCGGTGGTAGTGGTATTGATTTTGATGCCATCTTTAAGATTGTTACAACGATGGCAATATTATATGCATGCAGTGCTTTGATCAATTATGTCTCTAATTTGATCATGGTTAAGACTAGTGTTGATTTAACTTATCGTCTAAGGGATGATGTTTCTAAGAAGATAAATAGATTACCACTTAAGTTCTTTGATAAGCATAGTCATGGTGAAGTGTTATCAAGAGTTACTAATGATGTAGATACTATAGCGAATAATTTGAGTAATACAATTACGCAAATGTTGTCTAGTGTAGTTACTGTTATTGGTGTGCTTTATATGATGTTCTCTATATCATTTAAGCTTACTATTGTAGCCTTATGTGTATTACCTTTAACCGCTTTTTGTGCAACTTTTATTGTTAAGCATTCACAAAAATATTTCTATAAACAACAATCAGCATTAGGTGAGGCTAATGGTTTGATTGAAGAGATGTATTCGGGTCATTTGGTTGTTAAGGCTTATAACTATGAGGATAAGTCAATTAAGGACTTTGATAAGATTAATAAGAATTTAGAGGAGTCTGCTCATAAGTCACAGTTCTATTCAGCTATTATGATGCCAGTTACTGGTTTCATCGGTAATTTGATTTATGTTGCTGTATGTTTACTTGGTGGTTATGAGGCAATTCAGGGAAGGATTACAGTTGGTGATATTCAAGCTTTGATTCAATATGTTAGAAACTTGAATCAACCAGTTTCCCAGGCTTCACAGTTGTTGAGTAATATCCAGTCAATGGCTGCGGCTGCTGAGCGTATTTTTGAGATTTTGGATGAACAAGAGGAAGAGCCTGATTGTGCAAATCCTGTTAGTATCTATGATGAGAATGGCGATTTAACAATTAAGGGTAATGTTTCTTTTGAGAATGTACGCTTTGGTTATGATCCTGATAATATCGTTATTAAGAATTTCTCGATGTATGTTAAGCCGGGTCAAAATGTAGCTATTGTTGGGCCTACTGGTGCTGGTAAGACTACTCTTGTTAAGTTGTTGATGCGTTTCTATGAATTGAATGGTGGCACTATTTATGTTGATGGCCATGATATTAAGGATTATACAAGAAGTGATTTAAGATCTTTGTTTGGTATGGTTTTACAGGATACTTGGTTATATAGTGGTTCTATTAAAGACAATATCAAGTATGGTAAGTTGGATGCGACTGATAAAGAAGTATATGCAGCTTGTAAGATGGCTCATGTTCATCATTTCATTAAGACTTTGGATCAGGGATATGATACACAAATATCTGATGAGACTAGTGGCATTTCCCAGGGCCAGAAGCAGTTGTTGACTATTGCGAGAGCTTTCTTGAAAGATCCTAAGATTTTGATTCTAGATGAGGCTACTTCTAGTGTTGATACGCGTACTGAAGAGTTGATTCAACAGGCTATGGAGAAACTGATGGAGAATAGAACTTCGTTTGTCATAGCCCATCGTTTGAGTACTATTAAGAATGCTGATATTATTATCGTTCTTGATAAGGGTGATGTAGTTGAAGTAGGCAATCATCAAGAGTTGTTGGCTAAGAAGGGTTTCTATTACAACTTATATAATTCACAATTTGAGGAATAGTTATAAATTTGCGGCGAAAAACCTATAGGCTTGCCTATAGGATGAAAGCCATATATTTACTGGAATTTAACATATATTAGATATATAATATATGCATAAATATAGAAAGGATTTCTTTTATTAAATGGGAAGACCAAAATCAAATAATGTACAAATAAATATCTCTATTCCTACAGAATGGAAAGTAGAACTTGAAAACCTTGCTCGTATTTATTCAGTAGAAGAAGGAAAAACTATTACATTTCTTGATTTAATGCGTAGAGGTATTAAAGAAAAATATCAATTAGGAGAAAAAGATAATGAGTGAGGAACAATATCATCGTTCTTCACACTGCAAATATCTTATACAGTATCACATCATCTGGTGTCCGAAATTTAGATTTTCGGTATTAAAAGGTGATGTGGAAGATAGATTAAAACAGATATTACAAAAGATATGTGATGATTATGGATATAAAATCAAAGCACTTGAAGTAATGCCTGACCATATACATATATTCGTAGATGTCCCACAAATGGTTGCTCCATGCGATGTTGTTAGAATTCTAAAAAGTGTTAGTGCTATCGAGATGTTTAAATCATTTCCTGAACTAAAACAATTTTATGCAAGATGTGGAGTTTTGTGGTCAAGAGGATATTTTATATCTACAGTAGGACATATAAGTGAAGCTACAGTAATTAAGTATATTGAAGAACAGAAAAATAATGAATAATGAAGAATACAAAAGACAATTAAAACAATTTCATAAACTTTCTAATAGACATATCTTAGTTGTAGAAACTGATATGTCTTTTTCTGATGCACAAAAAGTTGTAATTCTTTCTGATAAGATCAAAAAAGCAGGCAATGAGCTTGTAGGTCTTATGAGAAAACATTATGACCAACTTATGCGTACTAAAAGGTATCGTAAATTATTACGCTTATATGGAAGCGCTGAGAATAAATCAATACGCAATAATCTAGCTATCCAACTTAATGATGTGCAAAAACAATATAATGTTACTTGGGATTATTGTAGAAAATCCATGATACCTATTGGTAAGAAATATGGTGTAGATGCAATATTTGCGTTAACTAAAGCTGAAGATATATGGCGAGGTATTGAAAAATGTTTATATGATAATGGTAATACGATTCATTTTTCAAAATATGAAGATTTGCCTTGTATTAGGGCAAAACAGATAAATCGTGGTATTCCAATGTCTGTTAAAGATAATAAACTGAAATTTAAACTAGGTAAAACTTTATTTGGTGTAAAAGTAAAAGATAGATTTCAAACTGATGAAGTTAATGCTGTTTTAGATTATCTTGTTAAGCCTGAGACAATTGATAATAAAGCTATACAAACATTTTTAAATGAAGCATATTGTATTAGTACATATAGACCATGTTATGCCACTCTTGTTCCTAAGATGATAAGAGGAAAATATAGAATATATTTACATCTTACTATCGAAGGCAAGGCTAAACCTAAATATGATAGATTTGGTAATCCAAGACATAAATTTGGTAAAGGTATTATTGGTGCTGATATAGGAACACAAACAGTTGCCTATACAACTGATAGAGAAGTTGGTTTAAAGAATTTATCAGAGAAAGGTAACAGTATACAGGTTTCTGAAAGAAAAGAACGCTTGTATTATCGTGCAATGGATCGAAGTAGAAGGGCAACTAATCCTCAAAATTATAATGAAGATGGAACGGTTAAGAAAGGTCATAAGACTTGGAAATATTCAAACCATTATAAAAAACTTAAAGCTAAACATTTTGAATTATGTCGTATCAATGCAGTTAATAGACAACTCGCAATAAATGAAGATGCCAATCATTTAAGAAGTTTAGGTGATGTGTTTATTACTGAACCTAAAAACGCTAGTAAACTTATGAAGCGAGCTAAAGAAACAACTGTTAATAGTAAGGGTAAATTCAATAAGAAAAAGCGCTTTGGTAAGTCTATAAAAAACAGATGTCCTTCAGGATTTCAAACTACAGTTGAGAAGAAATTCAAAACAACTGGTGGTACATATATAGAAGTTTTAAATAATTACAAAGCAAGTCAGTATGACCATACCGCTGATGATTATATTAAGAAGAAATTATCTGATAGAATGTATACTCTAACTGATGGAACGTTGGTGCAAAGAGACTTATATTCATCATTTCTTCTTTACTGTTACGATTACAAAACAAACAGTATAGATAAAGATAAATGTATTATGAAATTTAATGAACAATATAACAAAGAAAAAGATTTAATCGATTGGATTAAGACTAACAAGATTAAAGTATTAAACAGTGGAATTAAAATAGCTTAATAATTAAATATCAGGGAGATTGACTATACTTCCTTACGAAAGTAGAAATTTACCGTTAATGTGGTCACTTGACTGCTTGGTAATAAAAGTTTTGATTCAAATAGACTTATACTTGTAAATCCAAAGTCTGAAAATGATGTACGATTACAAGCTAAACTTAGTAATCAAAACCCCATAGGTTGCCTGTGGGAGTAGTCAGATTCCTCTTTTTTATATAATTAAGATAGTGATTGGAGGATAGTGATGTATAGGGAACTCATTGGTGAACTGATCAAAAACAATGATTGGGCTAAACTACAAGAGCCTTGCACAGAAAAAGATATAAATGTTGCTGAAAAATATGTAGGCTACACATTTCCTGATGAGCTGAAAGCTCTGCTTCGGGAAACAAATGGTGATCGGTGGTTTTTGTTGTCGACAAAGGAAATTATTGAAAATGTTAAACTCAACAGAAGTATTATGGCTGAGTACTTTGAACCGGATGAGTTTTTAGAAAAGGTGGACAGGCATATTTTCTTTGCGACAAATGGATGTGGTGACTACTATTGTTATCGTGTTCTTCCAAATGGAGAAACTGATACTGATGCAATCTATCTTTGGGAACATGAGTTATTTGAAACTCATGTTGTCGCTGAAAATATGAAAGATTTGATTGTGAAATACTATGGTGGCGAGGTTTAGTCCATTAATAATCTAGTAAAAAAATAAGGAAGGAAAAAGATAAATTTATGAATAAAGAAGAAATGATTAAAAAGTATGAAGACTATAGAGAACGTTTAAATGCTTATGAACTGATGATTAATACAGTATGTTTTGATAAGAATACGATTGCGCCTGTAATGGGCAATAAGTATCGTAATCAGATGCTTAATATTATTGTGGGTGAGTCTTATGTGATTGAGACTGATCCTGAGATTATTAAGCTAGTTGATGAGTTAAATGAAATGGACTTGGGTGAAGACTTAAACAGGGATGTTTTCTTGACTAAGAAGTCGCTTGAGAATGTTTCTAAGTTTACTAAGGAAGAAGTGATGGAATTTAATAATGCCTTTAGTGAGTCTTTTGATGCTTGGTTAGTAGCTAAAGAAAAGGGTGATTATAGCTTGTTTGAGAAGCATTTAATTAAGGTTATTGATATTGCGAAGAAGAAGGCTGTTAGAAGAAATCCTGAAGCGTTACCTTATAATGTGATGTTGGATGATTATGAAGAGGGTATGACTATTGATAAGTATGAGGAATTCTTCAAGCTTATTAAGGAAGAATTGTTGCCTCTTATTAAGGAAGTGGATAGTAAGAAGGATTATATTGATGATTCTTTCTTATATAAGCATTATCCAAAGGATAAACAAGCTTTATTTAATGAGAGATTAAAGGAATTTATTTGTTTTGATAAGTCATGGGGTTATTTGGGTCAAAGTGAGCATCCTTTTACTAATGGTTTGAGTAAGAATGATGTTCGTATTACTACTAATTATGATGAATATAATATTGCTTCTAATATCTTTAGTGTTATTCATGAAGTGGGTCATGCCCATTATGAACATAATATTTTGGATAAGTATGATGGTACTAATATTAAGAAGTATATTTCTAGTGGTATGCATGAATCACAGTCTCGTTTCTTAGAGAATTATATTGGTAGAAGAAAGTCTTTCTGGGTTGGTTTGTATCCTTATTTACAAGAATTATTTCCTGAGAATTTGGGGGATGTTGATTTGGATACTTTTATAAAAGCTATTAATGCGTCTAAGTGTTCTTTGATTAGAACTGAGGCTGATGAATTGACTTATCCTATTCATATTTTAATTAGATATGAGATTGAAAAGGGCTTATGTGATGGAAATATCAGTTGTGATAAGTTGAATGAGACTTGGAATCAAAAGTACAAGGAGTATTTGGGTGTTGATGTAGAGAATGACAGAGATGGTATTTTACAGGATGTTCATTGGTCTGATGCTTCATTTGGTTATTTTCCTACTTACGCTTTGGGTAGTGCTTTTGGTGCTCAATTCTTGGCTACTATTGAAAAGGAATTGGATTTAGATAATTTACTAGAAAATGGTAAGTTTGATGAATTGGTTGCTTATTTAAGAGATCATATTCAATTTGATGGTGCTTTACATAATTATGAATATATTTTAAATAGAGCTACTAAAGAGGATTTTAATCCTAGATATTATGTTGATTATTTAAAGAATAAATATACAAAGTTGTATGAATAATATAGTTTCTTATGCAAAGGAAGTTGTTTCAACTTTTGAAGAACTTCCTTTCTCTAATGTAGATAGTTTGATTCTTTCTTGGCTTGCTTATTTTAGATATCCAAAGATTACTAAAGTAAGTACTTTTAGTGGTGCTAAGCTTAAGGATTTGTATTGCGTAGAATATTTTGATGAGATGTTTAGTGATACTTATGATCCTGAAAGTAGTAGAGAGTTGTTTACTTATTTAGCTTGTAGTCCTCGTTTTAGGAATATTGTCCTAAAGGCTTATACTTGTAAGTCTGATAAGTCTAAGCAGGAGCAGTTTTCAGCTATTACTTTTAAGATAAATGATCATTTTCATTATGTAGCCTATAGGGGTACTGATTCTACGATTGTGGGCTGGAAAGAGGATTTTAATATGGCCTTTAGGTATCCTATTAGGGCTCAAGAGGATGCTCATGATTATTTGAAAAAGATTGCCTTAAGAACAAATGATGATTTGATGGTTGGTGGTCATTCTAAGGGTGGTAACTTGGCTGTTTATGCCTTGGCGAACAGCGATGATTTTATAAAGAGAAGAATAGTAAAGGCCTATTCACATGATGGTCCAGGTTTCTTAGAGGAAGTACTAAAGAGCGATAGTTTTCAATCTATTAGTAATAAGATTGATAAGACCGTTCCTAAGTCTTCGATGATTGGCATGTTTCTTCAACAACATGAGAATTATCGTGTAGTGTCTAGTAATAGTTTTAGTGTTTGGCAACATAATCCTTTCTCTTGGACTATTAAGGGTAATGAATTTGAATATATCGATGATTTGACTAATGATGCAAAGTATTTTAATCATACTTTAAATGAGTGGGTAGCGAGTTTAACCAATGAGGAAAGAGAAAGGCTTGTGGATATCTTGTTTAGTTTGATTGACGATGATGTTGATAAGACTGATGAAATTTTTAAGAATTGGCAAACTACTATTCCTAATGCCTTGAAGGTTATATCTAATACTGATGAACAAACTAAGAATTTTGTGAAGGATATTATAAAGGAGTTCTTTAGTTTGTGTGTGAAGAATTTCCCTGAGTTGTTTAAGAAATAATAAGTTCGTTGTAAAAAGTGTGATGTACTACAAAAGTTCGTTGTAAAAAGTGTAGTGACATCACATTTTTTCGTTGTAATTTTTGTTGACCATGTGAGTAATAGAAGGAAGAGAATTGGTTGAAAACTATTTTATAGTGACATATAAATGTCACTATAAAATTTGAGAAAACTTCATATTTATTAACAAGAAAAAACTTCTATCACAAAAACGCTGAATAGATAATAAACGACTGCTTAATAAAGACAACTATAATATTTGTTCGTGATAGGGACAGTAAACCTATTATTAATAAATATACACGGAGTAGCCAGACGCTATTCTTTTATTTTGAATGAGTTTATAATATGTTGTATACAACATATTTAGGAGAGTATTATGATTACTTACAAAGAATATAATAATAAATGTTTAGAAGATTCTAACTTTAAAAAGGAATATGATGACTTAGAACCTGAATACGACATTATTAATGCGATGATAAAAGTTAGAAAGGAACGAGGCCTCACTCAGAAACAATTATCTGAATTAACTGGTATTAGCCAAGCTGATATTTCTAGAATTGAAAATGGTACTAGAAATCCTAGTTTGGAAATGATTAAAAGGTTAGCGACAGGCATGGGTATGCGTTTAAAACTTGAATTTATTCCTGTTTCTAAAGTAGAAGACTAGTATTATCACAAAAATACGGAATGAAATGCCACAAAAACACGGAATGATTATTGATTTAGATGAAATGAAAAGTTATAATCAAGTTAATCTCAAGGAGGTTTCTTGAATGAAAAATGATAATTATTTATCTAGAATCGTGGATAAGCAACTAGAGTTAAAGTTAAGGGCTTTTGGCGCAACACATATTGTTGGGCCTAAATGGTGTGGCAAGACTACAACGGCAGAGCAATATGCTAAGAGTGCTATTAAGTTACAACGTGATCCAAATAAAGAAGCTCTTATCAAAACTGCAGAAATAAATCCTATTGCGCTTTTACGTGGCGAAAAACCTAGATTGATAGATGAATGGCAAGATGCTCCTAATTTGTGGGATGCGGTACGTTCTTATTGTGATGAAAACAAAGGCCGTGGTCATTTTATTTTAACTGGTTCTACTTCAAAAAAAGTAAGCACATCTCATACGGGAACTGGAAGAATATCTAAATTAAAGATGTATCCAATGAGCTTGTATGAATCAAAAGAGTCTAATGGAACTGTATCTATAATGGATTTGTTTGATGGCAAAGAAACCTTGGAAGAAGGATGTTCATCAAATCTTAGTATTGAACAACTAATTTTCGCTGCATGTCGTGGTGGTTGGCCTGAAAGTATCTTATTTGATGACAGACAAGCTCAACTAGCAATTCCAAAGGATTATTATCATCAAATATTTGAAGAGGATATTTTCAAAGTTGATGATGTAAAGCGCAGCAGTTCTACGATGCGTGCCATTATTAATTCTTATGCACGAAATATATCAACATTGGCAAAATCATCTAATATTTTAGCTGATGTAAGTGCAACCAATTATATTACTGATAAAACATTAACAGATTATATAGATATATTAGAAAGACTATTCATTGTTGAGGATTTATATGGATGGTGTCCATCAATTCGTTCTGCAAGCTCGATGAGAAGCGGTAGAAAAAGAGAATTCATCGATCCATCTATAGTTGTAGCAGCACTAGGCGTTTCACCTGAATATCTAGATACAGATTTAAAAACATTTGGCTTTATCTTTGAATGCCTATGTATTAGAGATTTAAGAATATATTCATCTGCTCATGATGGACAAATGTCTTATTATCATGACAGATATGGACTGGAAGCCGACGGAGTTTTGCACCTTGATGATGGAAGATATGCTTTGTTGGAATTTAAACTTGGAAGTAGAGAAATCGAAGAAGGTGCTAGTCATTTGTGTAAAATAGAAACTTTAATAAAAGAACACAATAAAACAGAAAAACAAGTACCAATCAGACTTCCTGATTTGAAAATAGTTGTCACAGGAACACAATACGGTTATAGAAGACCAGATGGTGTTTATGTAATTCCTATTGGTTGTTTAAAAGATTAAATATAATTCTAACTTCATATTATAGAGATATCACTTTATATGCAAAGATTAGAGAAACTAGATACTTCAACTATAAATGAATATTCCACAATTTAAGCACCACGGTGTCCGGTAGAGAGCACCACCTTGTCCACTATACAGCACCACTCCTTCTTTATATGATAGTGAAGTAGTTAAATATACTACTGCATAACATGTAAAGGAGGTTTTTTTATGC
>JALFIR010000058.1:0-12333 GCA_022776215.1 Solobacterium sp.
AACAATATCCATTAATAAAAGCACCACTTATACTAATGTATATGGGTGGTGCTGTTTTGCGGAATGGGTGGTGCTAAATTCTGGAATCTGGTGGTGCTAAATAAGTGGAAAGGCTGGCGCCGTTAGACTGGAATATTCAATTGAGCAATCTCTATTGCAAAAGTGATTACTACTAAGATAGTAAACACATAAAACCAAGCAATTAGTATCTCCAAATGTTTTTTAGCCAACCATTTAAACAACGGATAGAATACCATCAACATTAAAATACCCATTATTCCTATTATTAGAAAATGTAGTTCCTTATCACTCAAATAAGCTTCATATGAATCATTTAATGTCAACAAATAAGCATGTGCCTTATATATAATATCTATCAAAAAATCTGTAATTCTTTTAATCATAACAAGCAATTCCTTTCAATTTTATTCAGTATTATAGTCCTTGTTTGTACGATAATCAAAGAACTAGTTAATTGACGTTGTATACTTTATTACTTGTTCGGCGGATTTTAATGATTTTTACCAGTTTCCGCCGTTTTAATCGTTATAATCAAAATTAAAGTGGCGGTAAGTGTATAAATTTACTAAAACTCCGCCACTTTAATCATTCTTACAACAATTTCTTATATAGTTTTAACTTATCTAAAAGAAGTTCTTTATTCATTAATCCTGAATCGTATTTCACAAACATTGATGGCGATAGATTTCGATTAAATAAGTACTCAATTGTTCCATCTTCAACACAAACAATAATACCAACACTAGGACATTCTTTAGTCTTGTTGAAATAATTATCTAGATATTCTAAATTGTCTTCCATCTTTTTTAATTGTTCTTTTTTATTATTTCCAATTTCTACATCCAAAGCCACAAAACAAGATAAGTCATTATTTAAAAACAGAAGATCTATTAAATTATCAAAATCTGTTTCGTATTTCTCGCCAAATAAAGATATATTTTTATCATTCTTTATAATAAAATCTTTCAAATCATCAAGAACCGATTCCTTAATATGGTGATTAGTTTGTAGAGCTTCTTTGTTAATATATTCAAGCACAGTTTCATTATCCAACACATCGTCAACTATCTTTCTTATTTCATCAAAAGGCGAATCAACTTTCTTCTTTGACTCCATATACTTCTTATAATAGTCTTCCTTTATACGTTCTTTTAGATCTTCTTCAGTCAATTCTTCCTCAAGACACATATCAACATAGAACATGCGTTCTTCCATAGATTTACACCCAGACATTAGCACCAAATTCATTGGCCAGTTCAAATTCACCAATGCCTTTTCTACAATCTTACTATCTTTATATAGTTCATAAAATTGTTTCATATTATTAAGGTTTCTTTCGTCAAAACTTTTTGATCCAGAATAATTTCTTCTTAAAAATTCACTCAAACCAACCACAAAATCTTCTGACTTCTCACTGATTATTTGACCGATTTGATAATACATCAAAATCATTTCTCTATTGACCATCTGATATGCTCTTTTCTTACTATCTGTCACCATATTACTAATCTCTTTAAAATTTCTCATACATTCTCCTTAAAACAGCTCATCCCTTAAAACTTCTTTAACACGATTATCACTTTCAATCTTCATCCTAATAAAGTTGATAGTGCACTTCCTATTCTTTCTAACAACCGTTAATAAGTCTTCTTCAATGAAAGATTCATAGACACTAAATAGCGTTCTACCAATCAATTCATTCCTCTTCACATTTGGATAATCAATTAATACTTTGGCATATTCCTTCCTAATCAACATTTCTGTAATATATTCGTTCGCAATTTTCTTCTCAAACCCTTCCTCATTCTTGTTCTCATGATTCTTAGTTCTTAATTTTGTCTTTCTATTAAAGAATTCTTCTGAAACAATTTTGCCCCAAACCACATGACCCCACTTATTCTTATAATTATAATTTTTCGCAATTACACCCTCAGGAGTTTTACCCTCCGGCATTAGATAATGAGTCTTATTAATACAAGCAGCTACCTCATCAATGCTTGGATTCTCAAGTCTAGCAATCTCGGGTATATAAGTTAAACCATACTCCTCCAACAAAGGAACATACTCATCATATGAAAGATACCTTCCATAATTGTCATCCAACTCAAACACATCAAAAATATAAAACTTCTTCCATGCATCAGTATCGTAAGTTCTAATAGTATGAGGAACTAAATATTCTCCAAAAACATAATGATTAGGATGCTTAATTAGATACTCCCTTACCTTCTCATCCTTAATAATCATGGCCATAAAACCTGCATTATCATTATCTAAAGTTAATTCTCTTTTACGAGAACCTGCATGCAAATTGCCATCATCACCCAACCAAACAACACTATTAGTGCCATCAATCTTAGGCTGTATTGTAACAGTTCCATTCAAGATTCCTTCACACTCTTCTCTGCCTAATTTCTCAATATGTTGATATGATTTGTATTCCATTTTTAACTCTCCTTCTTCTTAAGTTACTTAAGTATACTAGAAGAGATAAAAAAACAGGTCGCTTGTTAAGCGACCATAATTCCACTAAAATATGATACAATGTTCCCCATATTTTTCTAGCTGAATATCTAATTCAATAATGTCATATTTCTTATTCTCAATAAAATAAGAAAACACAATATCCGTCTTATCACAAGGTGATAATGCATAGCCGGCCCTTGCTAGCAACTCCTTTGTTTGCTCCATATTTAACTTAGCACCAACGCACAAACGCAAGGCTGTATTCCTATTTGGGTGATACATAGGATCGTTTTTAATCTTAGAAAAGACCTTCTTACTAAGCATAGCCCTCTTATAGACTTCTGTATTAGTTAAACCATTTTGCCCTATAAGATACATCAAATATTCCGAGAAAGTATCCTCCAAATGAGCAAGCCTATCTTCTAGTTCTTTTTGTGTCTCTATACGATAATCAATTCTTGAATCCTCGATTTTAAAACCGTCTAAATAAGCATCTAAATCATCATATTCAAATAAATTTTCACAAAAAATATAAACATCCAAACCATTATTAAGTTCATCCAAGACAATCATCAAACCATCTTCCCTAGAAAACTCTGAATCACCAAAAGGAATCAAAGGAATCGCAAGACTATTAACATCCATGCTTAAACAATTCCTATAAAACTTTCTTAAAACTGTTTCATCTTTACAAGACAAAATAGATGTAGCATCAACTACTACATCTACATCCAAATATTTAATATCCTTAGAAACAATCCCCAAACTCATACTATGACAACTTCTTATTATTAGTCTTATTCTTACTAGGATTCTTCTTTAAACATCTTTGGGCAAAGTCAAAGAAAGATAACATCGAAATGTATAGATAACGATTAGAAACATAATCCATCACCAACTCATTTAAAGTACCTCTTTGGTACATTGGACTATCAATCTCATAAACCATATCCATAATAGTGCAATCCTCAAAAGACTTTGCAAACTTCTTAAAGCTTTTATTTGTCTTGTTAAGTTGCTTAATATATTCCTCAGACTTTACAAAATCACACTTCTTATAATAAAGAATCGCTAGATTCAATAAAAATTGAGATTCAAGATTATCTTCATCACCATACTTTTTAACCAATTCTAGAGCCTTATCTTCTTCTTCAAAATAAGCATACAAGCCAATCAAATTATATCTAGCACCAAGATTATCATTCTCATTTAAACGTAAAATTTCTTCAGCAATAGACTTAGCCTTACCAAGCATATTACACTCAATATAGTCCACCATCAAACCATAATATAGTCTAATAATAGGTCTTGTATGGAAAACCATATAGAACTCACCAACCGAATTCTCATAGTCGTCTTTATATCTAAGCTTTACTTCCTCAATCTTATCATTTAATCTTTCAATCTCTTCTTCATAAGTCTTAGAATCAGCCTCAATTAGTTTAACCTGAGCGTCAATGTTATCAGGATCTAAGTCCAAAGCCAAATTTATAAATTCTAATTCTTCCTCATCAGACTCAGCCATATCAGCCATCTCAAGATAATCCTCAACTGTTAATTCCTCATCATCATCATGCAAACTACTATTATATTCATTAATAAACTTCATCAAAAGTTTATTCATTTCTTCTTCACTCTCATTACCAGTCGCATGCTCACTTAAATATTTCATCGCAGCCTTCATAGCCTTCTCAGTTTGTCTACTCATTGTTTATATACCTCTTTACACAAAGTATACAATATGGGCATATAATAATAAAGCTATGAATTCTTTTAAAATTATGAGTCTAAACCTATTAACAAGTGGAGCCAACATTCCAGGCAATCCACCATTTAACATTAGAATAAAAGCCATTAGTTCCATGTTAGAGGAATACGCACCAGACATCATCGGTGTACAAGAACTAACTGATTCAATGTTTCCTTATCTTAAAGATATTTTAAATAAATACTCTATCTTTGGAGAATCTAGACATTCTCTTTTAAGTGATGAATATTCTTCAATTCTTTTCAACAAAGATAAATATGAACTAATAGAAGGAAAAACTCTATGGCTATCAGATACGGTAACCAAGAAAGGATCTAAATATCTTCTTTCCCAATTCCCTCGTATCGTTACTTATGTTTATTTAAAAGACAAACTAACTAATAAAACCTTCACTGTCTTTAATACACACTTAGACGCTAACTTCCCTTTTGTACGTACCAAGCAAGCAATTATTCTTTCAAAGATAATTCATAAGTACCAACAAGGTGACTTTACTCTACTATGTGGTGACTTTAACTGCACTAGGTTGTCACCTGCCCTACGTCTTTTAAGCAAAAGATTAAAAGACCTATCGTATGATGAAATGGGATCAACCCTTAGAGGCAATGTTGGTTCCTTCTTATATAAACACCTTCCAATAGATCATATCTTTATATCAGATAATCTATCTATTGATGAAGTTAATAAGATCACATCCTCTTATAACACCATCTATCCAACTGATCATTATCCTGTTATTGCGAATGTTTATTACTAGTGTTCTCATTTGAGAACAAACTTCTAAAAATTACATAAAGTGTTCTCGTTTGAGAACACTTTTTATCATGTCTTTCTTTTTAGAATTTTTTCACAATTCTTTCCTAACAAGAACATATTCATCAGTTCTAAGCACTTCTTTAAATCCATGTTTTAGAAACAAATTAATAGATGGATTGTCGATAGCTATATCATCATATAACTCCTTAATACCATTATTTTTTGCATATTCACACAATAAAGATAAGCCTTCATATCCATATCCCTTACCCCTATATGGTGCATAAATAATCACATCCGCAATATATATTTCTCTTTCTAAATCTAAGTAATAAGCTACTTCACCTACAAATGTATCATCATCACAAATATATCGATAAAAACGCTTGTCATCTCTCATCCACCTTTGATACCAAACTTCCCATTTAGACACAGGAAAAGCTATAGTTCCATGATTAAAAGACATTGTGCTCTCATCAGACATCATCATCTCTTTAAACCATAATTCATCTATATTTGGTTTATATAATTCAATCATTTATTATCCCTTTCTAATATCATCAAACCTGCTTCATACAAATTCCTATACGTCCTATCAAGAAACAAAGATAGATACTTTTTAACTAAAGAAAAATCTATCACCTCTTTTTCTACATAATCATTTAATTTATTCTTAAATTCATCACCATTTAATTCGCTATATCTATCAATTATACTAGTAGATATGGCAAAAGAGTTTTTATTATTCTAAATTAGAGCGACAAATGTCACTCTATATGTCACTCTAAAAGAAAATTCTGATCTCACCGATAATGAATCATTTGTTTATAATTTGATAAAATATTTACTCCATATTCTTACTTTTTAAATGATATTACGCAATTATTTAAATAAAAGAAGTAGCGTGATATATTATTTAAAACCATAAAACCAGATTGGTTATTTTAAAAAACAATGATATAAATTTGGAAAAATGTGTGAAATGGTTATTTTTTGGTTGGAAAAATGTCATTTTTATCGTAATAATGATTGCGTAAATGTCTCTACCTTTATATACCATGCTTAGAATAATGAAAGGTGTGAGAACATGTTAAAAAGAAAAATAGAAGTTCAATTATTTCTTGGATAAAAAACGACAAAAAAACCTTACTAATTGACGGAGCAAGACAAGTAGGTAAAACTTTTGTTATCCGAAAAGTTTTGCAAGAATTAGAATGTGATTATATAGAATTTAATCTTATTCAATCTCCAGAACTTGTACCATTATTGACAAATTCTCAATTGGTTGATGATATGGTTACTAACCTCTCTTTATTTACGAACAAACCGTTTATTAAAGGTAAAACATTTATTTTCATTGATGAAATTCAGGAATTTAAAGAAATAGCTACGAAAGTCAAATTTTGGGTCGATGAAGGTTCTTATCGATATGTGTTTAGTGGTTCTCTATTAGGCGTAGAATTAAAAAATATCGCTTCTGCCCCAGCAGGTTATTTAAAAACATTAACCATGTATCCTATGAATTTTGAAGAATTTCTTCAATTATTCAATTTTCCAGACTCACTAAAAGAATCATTATATAAATCTTTCAATGATAGAACTCCAGTTAATGAAGCTGTTCATAATCGTATGATGAAAATATTCAATACATATTTATGCGTAGGCGGTATGCCTAGCGCTGTGCAAAAATTTAGTGATACTAAAAATCTTGAGTTGACAATGTCAGAACACCTAGATATAGTTACTCAGTATAAAAAGGATTTTACTAAATATGAAACTGAACAAAAACATATTTATTTAACAAGAATTTATGATTTGATACCTGCCGAGTTAAATAAGCCTAACAAAAGATTTATTTTTGCAGATATGAAGAAAGGTCTTCGCTATGAAAGAAGTTCAGAAGATTTTTTATGGCTATCTAATGCAGGAGTTGCACTACCAATATACAATGTATGCGAGCCTATGATTCCTCTTAAGATTAATGAAAATAGCAGCCTATTTAAGTTCTTTTTATCAGATGTCGGAATGCTTACTACGCTATATGGAAAAGCATGTAAAATGCAATTATTAGCTGACAATCCAAACATAAACTTTGGAGCTATCTATGAAAATGTTGTAGCCCAAGAATTAAAAAATCAAGGTTTCGCTCTATATTATTACAACACCAAACGTTTTGGAGAATTAGATTTCATTATTGAATACAATGGAAAAGTGCTTCCTATTGAAATTAAGAGTGGAAAAGACTATAAGCGTCATTGCGCACTTAACAATATTATGAAAGTATCAAATTACTCTATAAACGAAGCCTTCATCTTTACGAATTACAATATCGAAGTCAATAATAATTATATTTATTATCCTATTTACATGTTAATGTTCTTAAACAACGTTGACGTAGTACTTCCCTCTATTGATTTTCCTGATTTATCTCATTTTTAAATAATTCTTATGAAAGATATGATTAAATAATCATATTTTTTTACTATTTATCTCAAATGAAATTACAAAAAGAAAAAGAAGCATCTAAAGTTCTTAAGAACTTCAAACACTTCTTTGTAATCTCTTGTGTCAATAAATTAACGCTTAGAGAAATGTGGTGCTCGAATCCGAGAGATTTGACGTTCTAAAAATGCGATAATTACGGGCTTTTTCGAATGCCAGGTGTTGATTTGCAACCTTATTGCAACTTTATTGCACCTACCTCAGTCAGTTCTCACGAGTTCTCAGGAGTTCACAAAACGAAATTTATCAGAAAATCAGAGATTTTTGCCTTCTTTTGAAACATACATAATCAGGCCTATACGACCTGCAATTATGGTGAAAGGAGAACGAAATTTTAATATGAAAACCACAAAAATCATAGCAGTGGTTAACCAGAAAGGCGGAGTTGGTAAGACAACTACAGCCATGAATCTGGGCATAGGATTATCCAAGAATGGCTATAAAACATTGCTTGTTGATTTTTATCCACAGGGAGATTTAACCTGCTGCTTAGGATGGAAAGACAGCGATTCGCTAAATCTGACTACCTCTACCCTATTAATGAACACCATGAATAATAAGGAGACAGATTTTAATGAGCTAATCCTCCATCACAATGAAGGAGTTGACCTTATTCCTTCAAATATTGATCTGGCTTCTACAGAAGTAAATCTTATCCAGGCATTTACCAGGGAAACCATACTCAGGAACAGTTTAAATCAAATTAAGAATGATTACGATTATGTAATTATTGACTGTCCCCCTACTCTTGGCTTGTTAACGGTAAATGCATTAAGTGCAGCTACAGATGTTATCATTCCAGTTCAGACACATTATTTATCAGCAAAAGGTATGACTAGATTAATAGGTTCGATCAGTCAGGTAAGAAATCATGTTAATCCTGATTTGAATATTGCCGGTATTTGTCTAACCTTATACGACGCCAGAACAAATATTGCTAAAAGCACTGTTGAAGCTGTTAAAGAAGGATTTGAGAAACATGTCAGAATATTTAACACCATCATTCCTATGGGTATTAAGGCCAGTGAATCAGGAATCGATGGAAAAAGTGTTTATGAATATGCTAAGTCATCTGATGTTGCTGCAGCCTATAGCAAATTAACAAAAGAAGTTATCAATATAGCTCAGAAAAGCAAAACGGAACTAATGAGGTGATGACATGGCTAAACTTAACCTTGGTCTTTCCTCTTATGAAGACAGCATCTTCTCGACTCACTTGGTAAGGATTTAGCAAGTTCTGCAAGCGATGTGACAGGTGATTTCGTAAAGAATACCGGCTCCGAAGCGATCGAAGATTCGTTTAATAAAACCTTTGAAGAGCTGAATAAAAAGAAGTAAGAATGGCAATGAAAGTCTATTCAGTATTAATGTTCATTACAGCTATAGCTTTTGGGCTTGTGTCAGTTTTGTTTCTATGTGGCGAAACCGGCTGGCTGCGCTCCTTTAAGATGGCCAGATATACCGATGAAAAAGCATATACAAAGTTGATAGGTAAATCGCTGTTGTATATGGCATTTGTTATGATTATCAGTGGAATAGTAAATATTTTTACTAAAACTGTTTTTTCAATAATAATACTCGCCGGAGGTTGTATCGGTATATTCATTTTGCTTTGCAAAAAGGCTCGAAAGTTTTACTAATATAATTACGCCGGCAGATAAGCGAAAAATTTTAACAGCCCGCCGTTAGAAATATATGTTATGCAGCGTTTTATTTTAATTCAACGGTGAAAGCATGAAAGAGATACTAAGAAAGGGATTCTCCATGCAAATCTGACAAATACATAGGTCTAAGATGAGTATCAAATCATAGTTCATCCTGCCAATCAGATATGACACTATAGTACGGCTTGGGTTTAATTGGAGAATACTGGAAAACATTGGAGATGAAGTTGTGATATAATGATTTGGAAATCAGTCATGAGGCATGTTCTATGACTGAGAAAAATGTTTGGGAGTGGATTTGTATGAAGAATAATAAATTATTTACTATCTTACTGATGGTAGCACTACTTGTGTTTACTACAGCCTGTACAAAAGATGAACCTGAGGAAACTGTCAGTGAACCTGACCAGAATGAAACACAGCAGATTGTTGAAGAAAATTACGCTGATGAGGAATTCCTGAATGATTTTGTAAAGGCTCTTGTGGCAAGATGGGGGTATAAACCAGATTTTGAATATGAAGAAGGTTCATCTGATCATTTCAACTATTTCACAGAACTGGTTCAGATTGAACGCGATATTCTAAATAAGTACAGAAATGAAAAATTCCAGGATGCAGGACTGGCTGAACTTTGTAACAGCTATCTTGATGGTCTGGATCAGCAGGATGAAGCTTTATCCTATCTGATGAACAATTATGATGCATTCAGTGGTTTATGGCGTACAGCAAGAGATCAGAGAGCTATCTGTATTAAGGCAATTTATGATGAAGTTTCCGGTTTCATAGTTCCAGCAGAATATGAATATGGACTCTATCATATGTTGACAGCTGCTTATATTTCTCAGAATTCAGATCAGGTTTACAGCTTATTAAACAGCGCCATTAAGAATGGTGACTATAAACTGGAAGGTTCAGTTTTATCATTCAGTATTCTGAATACAACTGGTTTTGAATTCCGTGATTATCCAATCTACGCTGATTTATATGATAACGGCACTTATGTTTACTATGGAATATTTGAACTGAATTCCTGGAAGCCAAATGAAGTCTGTGACTTTGTATTCGCTTTAGATCCAAGTATTGGATTCGATACAATTGAAATTACAGTAAACTAATTCAAAATATAGATATTATCCTGAGCGCAGGATAATAGGCTCTCCAAAAATTATGGGGGAGAAGCCAAAATCCGTGGGGGAAACCATAAGGGAGAATGAAAAAATCTATGGGGGACTCCGTGGGGGAGAGAAAGAATAAAGAAGTCTGATAAGAGGAAGAAACAGCCTTGAATCAGACTTCTTTTTATGTAGGATTAATCGGATTTTTTCTTGTAAGGGCCTCTGGTTTCGCCCGGAGAATGGACCTGTTTTAAAGAACGAGGAACGGCTAAGATAGGAGGATTGTGCCGGTTAGCCCAAAGAAGACGGTTTCTAGTGTAATCGAAATTGGAAACACCATTGGAAACACGCTTAAGATCTTTAGGAACGTTATTGTAAGCTTCAGCCAGACCATTGGAAAGACGATGAAGAACTTCACTATTAAGATTAGAACGCTCCGCAGAGAGATAAATAAATGAGTTTATAATGCCAGTTCTGTGACGATATAAAGTATCAGCGAATTCTTTAAACATGGAAATACCGCAATTATATTGACGCTTATTTTCTTCCAATTATGCAGGAATTCAATCTTAAGCAGACACCGCACTGCTGCAGACATACATGCATATCATTACTTGCTGAAGCAAAGGTTGATCCAACTACTATCAAGAAGATTGTTGGTCATGCTGGAGCAATGTCATTAACGGAAAGAGTTTATACTCACCTTGATCCAAGAGTTCTGGTGGATGCTGTCAACCAGATGTATCTTCCTGGAAATGATTCGCAGCCTTAATGCTCGACTGTGGTGCTCGTCGCGCAGCCTTATTGCAACTTTATTGCCACTTTAAGGCGAATTCTCAAGAGTTCTCAGGAGTACAAAAACTTCCGAAAAACATGAAAAAAGCCCCAAAAATGGGACTTTTCTCGATAATTTCGTTTCTTGGTTTCTCGTTTCGATTAACGTTTAGAGAATTGTGGAGCACGTCTAGCGCCCTTTAATCCATACTTCTTACGTTCTTTAGCACGAGAATCACGAGTTAAGAATCCTGCAGACTTTAATACTGGTCTGTAATCTTCACCAACTTCAAGTAATGCTCTAGCGATACCATGACGCATAGCACCAGCTTGACCAGTTAAACCACCGCCATAAACATTAATGTTTACGTCGAATTGACCCTCAGTGTTAGTAATAACAAGAGGTGATTTAACAACCATTCTCAAAACTTCTTGAGGAAGATATTGATCTAAAGTTTTTCCATTAACAGTAATAACACCAGTACCAGCTGTCATATAAACACGAGCTACTGATGACTTACGTCTACCTGTACCAAGGTAATTTACATTGTTCTTTTTCTTTGCCATTAGTATACTCCTTACTTAAGCTCCATAGGCTTTTGCGCAGCATGAGGGTGGTTAGCACCTTCATAAACAAACAAATGAGTTCTCATACGATCACCCAACTTGTTATGTGGAAGCATACCTTGAATAGCATGTTCAACAAGCTCTACTGGATATTCTCTCTTCATTAAACCAATACTTCTACTCTTTAAGCCACCTGGGAACATTGTGTGGTGATAGTAGATCTTCTTCTCTTCTTGGTCGCCACTGTAGACAACCTTTTCAGCATTGATTACGATTACGTAATCTCCGCAATCAACATTTGGTGTGTAAGTTGGCTTATGCTTACCTCTTAATACAGCAGCAACCTTAGTTGCAAGTCTACCAAGAGTTTGGCCTTCTGCATCTATTACATACCATTCTTTTTTGACTTCTTCAGCTTTTAGCATTGTAGTCTGACGCATATCTTTTTTACCTTCTTTCTTGTCTTACCGGGACAGGAAGCATTTTATGCCCCATTATTATAAGAAAGCTAACTATATTTTTCAATAAAGAAAGCTCTTATTTTCCCTCTTTTTCATCAACCTGAAGTAAAAAGTTAAGTTCCACTTTAAGATAGGCAAAATTGAATTAAGTCTTTTAGGAAGTTCAAGTTGCATTTACTCTTTGATTTAAGTGACAATAATCTTACAAGAACATCTTTTGTCATTTAAAGAAAGGAGAA
>JALFIR010000021.1:0-3211 GCA_022776215.1 Solobacterium sp.
ATAAGAAATCAAATGATAAGCATATAGAATTACCATTTTAAGGAAATAACTCCACATAAACAAATACTTAACATAATATTATTTGAAACAATGGCTAAAATAATGTGTCGCCAAGTGGCCAAAATAATGTGTCGATTAACAATGTATCAATTTTATGAAGGGCAAATGCTTTGACCCGATATCTTGTTACTAATATAATTACATAAGTTGTGCGTAAAGCCCACTTCTTTAGATGTGAGATGGACAGCACTCTTATAAAACAATGTGTATGTAAACATTTTAAATATACACATAATATGTTATACTATATGTATGGAAGATAAATACAGACATACAAATACAACTGTATCTTTAATTAATTATCATTTTGTAATTTGTCCCAGGTATAGAAGGAAGATTTTTTTAATACCTCATGTTGAAGAACGTTTTAAAGAATTGGTCAAAATTAAATGTGAGGAGCTAGAAATAAAGATCATCAAAGTAGAATGTGACAGAGATCACTCTCATATGTTCTTGAATTGTTTACCAACATTAAGTCCATCGGATATTATGCAACAAATTAAAGGATATACAAGTAAAATACTTAGAGAAGAATTTGTGGAATTATCTAAAATGCCTAGTTTATGGACAAGGAGTTACTTTGTTTCAACTGCCGGTAATGTATCTAGCGAAATAATTAAAAAATATGTAGAGAATCAAAAGAAACGATATTAAAAAGAGAATATATTTAGAAAGCGAGGTGAATAATATGGCAAACTTTATTGTTGAATTCCCATTAAAAACAGAAAAGTATCAAGAAGATATTTTAAATAAGCGTTTTGAAATTGGAAGGAAAATTTATAATTCTTTAGTTAATATAACGCAGAAACGTTATAAAGAAATGATTAAAACTAAAAAATATAGAAAACTAATTTCATCATTAACGGGGAATAAAAAAACTGATAAAGAAATTTGGAAACAAATAAATGATATTCGTAAACAATATGGTATGTCAGAATATTCATTTCATGAAGATGTAAAACAAATACAAAAGCACTTTAAGTATAATATTGATTCTTTCACTGCTCAAAAAATCGCTACGACCTTATGGAAATCATACGATAAACTGTTCTTTAAAAATGGTAAAAAGATTTTTTTAAATGCTATGGAGAATTGAATTCTCTTGAAGGAAAATCAAATAAAACTGGTATTCGTTTAATAGGTGACATGCTTATTTGGAATAAATTAAAAATTCCAGTTATGATTGATTATGACAATTATTGTGAATATCAAGCTATGCAATGTGATATTTGCTATAACAGAATTATTAGAAAATATGTAAGAAACAAATATAAATTCTATGTTCAGGTAGTTTTCAAGGGAACCCCACCAATAAAAGTAGATACAACAGGAAAGATAAAGCACTTTATTGGTGAAGGTGATGTTGGGATAGATATAGGAACTTCCACTATTGCTGTTGCGAGTCAAACTGATGTAAAATATTAGAACTTGCAGATAGAGTTCAAAATATTGAAAACCAGAAACAAAGGCTTCTTAGAAAAATGGATAGATCAAGACGTTTCACAAATTCTAATAACTATAATGCGGATGGCACAATCAATAAACAAGGCAATAAAAAGCTAAAATGGAACAAATCCAGCCATTACATCAAGTATCAAAATGAATTAAAAGAATTATATAGGAAGCAAGCAAATATACGAAAATATCAACACGAATGTTTAGCTAACTATATTATCTCTCTTGGCAATAAGGTGTATGTTGAAAAAATGAATTTTGCAGGACTTCAAAAACGTGCAATAAATACTGAAAAAAATGATAAAGGTAAGTTTAAACGAAAGAAACGTTTTGGAAAGTCTTTAGCGAATAAAGCACCAAGTATGTTGTTAACCATTATAAATAGAAAACTTGCTTATTATGGTGAAAAACTAATAGAAATAGATACAATCAATGCGAAAGCAAGTCAGTTCAATCATTTTGATGGAACATATACGAAGAAAACATTATCACAAAGATGGAATGATTTTAATGGAATTAAAATTCAAAGAGATATGTATTCAGCTTTCTTAATAATGAATATTGCAGATGATTTAAAAAGTTTTGATATAGATAAATGTAACAAGAGATTTGAAAACTTTTATAGACTTCATAGTTTAGAAGTTAATAGATTAGTTGGAAAAAAGAATTTAAGTAGTATAGCAATTTAAAAAAAGAAAATATATAAAAAGGTTTTGACACGAGCCTTATGCTATCGCTAATTCATTCAAAGGAATGATTGATAGTGAAAGTCTTATAGAAATTCATTAGTCTTATATGCTTTCGAGCATATTTGGAAGTGAATATATATAAGAACCCAACATGCTTTAGCTGTTGGAGTGTCAGCTTATCTAATGAATCTACAATAATCATAAATAAGAATAAGGTGTATCAATGCATTAAACAAGATGAGGGAAGAAGTATATAGTATGAAAATAAGAAAAAGAAATGGTGAGCTAGTTGAATTTATTCCAAGGAAGATAAAAAGCGCTTTAGAAAAAGCATTTGTTGGTCAGGGAAAAAAGATTGATGAAGAAGAGCTTTCTAAACTATTAACAACCCTACTGTCTAGACTACCTAATGATGAGGATCTAACCGTTGAGCTTGTTCAAGATGAAGCGGAACGTGTTCTTATGGAATATGGGTGGTATGATGTGGCTAAGGCCTACATCCTTTATAGAGAAAAGCGTTCTATTTTACGTCAGGCACGTGCTTCTATTATCGAAACTGTTTCTGGTGATGACAAGCTTGATGAGCTTTTGAGGATAGTTCAAAGTGATTTCAATGATGAAAGTTATTCTTTAAGTGCACTTCAGGCTAAATTTGATAGCTTTTATAAGCCTTCGATGAATGAAGAAGAATGTTATGCTGCTCTTGTTAAAGCGGCGGTTGAGCTAACAACACCAGAAGCTCCGAATTGGGAGTTTATTGCGTCAAGGCTTTTGAATTATAATTTTCAAAATAATCTTACAAATGTAATGAATAAATATGGCATTACATGCCTTTATGAAAAAATTCGTTATATGTGTGATAAAGGATGAATATTCCACAATTTAAGCACCACGGTGTCCGGTAGAGAGCACCACCTTGTCCACTATACAGCACCACTCCTTCTTTATATGATAGTGAAGTAGTTAAATATACTACTGCATAACATGTAAAGGAGGTTTTTTTATGC
>JALFIR010000050.1:0-11622 GCA_022776215.1 Solobacterium sp.
CATGTAATTCTTTAGCTATGGTTACCGATGATTTAAGATTGCTTTTCCAATCTTGGTAAGCTTTAAGCTTTTGTTCATAAGTTAATTTCATATAAAAAGTGAACCTCCTAAGTTTGTCCAACTTTAGGGGTTCACTACAAAAAAAGGTGGCGGTTATTATATATAGCAAGCCCTAGTACAAAAAAGAACCAATAAGGGTAAAGAATACATGGTTCTTGGCAACGAAATTATTAATTATAAGGGGTTTAATTCCTATACAACTGGTACAGAATATGGTTCTTTAGAAGAAGCATATGCTGCGTATGAAAAAGAAGTTAATAAAAATTATAAACAATATAAGGATACTTTACCTATATAGTTGCTTAAGATTATTAGTACGTTTAGTGCTCTTAAGTTGTTCATATACTTGTTTTAATTGCTGTTCATATCTATTAACGTTGAAGTCGTTTATGAATTCAACGTTTTTTATTTCATCTGGTAGATATTGAATTCTATGGAAACAATCATAACGATCATATGAATACTTCTCATCATCTGTAAGTCCAACTGGAGTTAGTCTTAGGTATTTTGGCATATCATAGGCTTTTGAATTAACTAAGGCTTGGGCTCTATGTACTGCATCAACACCAGTTCTTGATTTAGGTGCTAGGCACAAGTCGATGATTTGAACGCCATAAGGAATGATGGCTTCAGGGAAGCCTACAGCTTCTGCTGCCTTACAAGCATCCAATGTTCTAGCTACAAGTTGGGGGTTAGCTAAGCCGATGTCTTCATAGGCAATGACAACAAGTCTTCTTGAGACAGATGCTTCATCATTTGATTGGGCAAGTAGTGCTAAGTAGTATAATGCCCCATTAACATCAGAACCTCTGATTGATTTTTGTAGGGCTGATAACAAGTCATAATGACCATCTTCTGAGGCAAAGGTTCTTTGGTTGGCAACTTTGCATTGTTCCTTAACATCTTCAACTTCTATCTTGTTATTTTGACAAATAAAAGAAGAAAGTTCTAAGATGTTAAGGGCAAATCTAATATCACCGTTGGCTACTTCAGCAATCAAACTTAGCGCATCATCAGAAATAGTACACGAATCATTTAATCCATCTTTATTACTAATAGCCTTTAACAAGGCTTGTTTAACATCGTCTTTAGACAAGGCTTTTAATTCAAATAAATGACATCTACTTCTAATAGCTGGATTAATAGAATGATATGGGTTGGCAGTTGTACAACCAATTAAGATAATATTTCCTTTCTCAACATGTGGTAGTAATAAGTCTTGTTTATCTTTGTTAAGACGATGAACTTCATCGCATATTAATATTAGTTGGCCACTTAGATCAGATTCTACAAAGATGGCATCTAAGTCTTTTTTATTACCAGTTACCGCATTAAATCTTCTACATGGTTTGTGTAATTCCTTGGCAATTACTTCAGCAAGTGTAGTCTTACCAATGCCTGGAGGTCCAAAGAAAATAGATGAAAAGATAGTTCCTTTTTCAAGGCACTTACGAATAATTCCTTTTTCACCTACTAGGTGTTGTTGACCAATAATATCATCTAATGATTCTGGTCTTAGGCGATATGCCAGTGGCTTTGTGTTCATTTTAGTATTTCAATTCCTTCATCTAAGTCTTTTACTTGTTTATAACATAAAGAAAGAGTTTCTTCTTTAACATCTACTATATCTTTAATATAGACTACTTTAATTCCAGCATTATAGCCTGATAAGATACCGTTGTTAGAGTCTTCATAGATAATCATTTCATCTTTATCAAGATTATAGTGTTCATATACTTTTAAATAGATATCTGGTGCTGGTTTAGAATTTTTAATTTCATCACCAAATACCATATAGTCAAAATAGTCAATGATGCCTAAATTTGTAAGTACTTTTACTTGTTTCTCTCTATATGTTGATGTGGCAATGGCCATTCTAATACCATGTTCTTTACAATAGTTAAGGATATTAAGAGCTCCTTTTTTAAGTTTAAGAGGTTCTTTTTCAAGAATTTCACTTCTTATTTTTTCATAGTTTTTAATATACTTATCATAATCAAAGAAATCATCTTGAGTGCTTTCGATAAGTTTTTGTCCTGCGACTCTATTTTGGCCAATGATACCCATGATGGCTGACATAGGAATGTTATAGCCATTAACTTCCATGTTTTTAATGGCGGCTTTTACAAAGACTACTTCGGAATCTACAAGGGTTCCATCTACATCAAAAATAACTAATTTAATCATACTCATAATTATAAACCTAGATTGTCATTGTTCTTTTCGCAAGGTCGTTTGCCATAAATGGTACGAAGTAAAATGGAACAGTTAATAGCTTTTGAGTATCGTTATAGCCATAATTATTTCTTGATACTTTTATTGCAAATTCGAATTTGTTGTGGTCAGAGAACTTCTTAATGGAATTGAGTGATCCTTTATTCTTTTTAACATCAATAGGATATAGTTTATTGTTTGATTCAACAATAAATTCTAGTTCAGCAGAATCCTTGCCTTTCCAATAGAATAGACTATGTCCCTTAACTTTTAATTCATTTGCGACAAAGTTTTCATAGAAGATGCCCGATAGAACATTTTCTCTGTCGTTAGATAAGAAAGATGCAGCATTAATATCACTTTGGTAAGAGAACATGCCAATATCATTTAAATATAGTCTAAAGTAAGATTCGTTTTCTTGAATAAGCGGCATTGATACATGTTCCTTTAACTGGAAAGATTGGTTTATTATGTGTGCCATTGATAACCAATTAATCGCTGTGTAGAAGTCACGAGTCTTACTATTTTCTTTAAGAAGTCCCGGTGAGAAGTTTTTAGCTTCTTTGTTTAATTCTTTATAGATATTTTCAAACAACAATCTAGAACGAACGATTGATTCTCTGCTTGCTTGGTATAGTTCCATATCCGCTAGATAATTGTCATATAAAGTTTTAAGTAATCTTTGTGAATCTAGAAGGCTACCACCATTTAAATAAACATCAACTACTTCTGGCATTCCTCCTACTAATAAATACCTATAGACATAATCTAGAGCCATTTCGTGTATTTGATTACTTAATGGCTTTTTATCGTTATAAGCATTTAATACTGCTTTATATAAGTTGTGGTTGGCGTTTAAAAGAAATTCATCAAAAGTCATAGGGAAGATATTAATTTGATCTATCTTGCCTACTGGGAATAAGAATTGTTTATTAGAAACTTCTCTTTGAAGTTTTACACGCACCATGGATCCTGTTGCGATAACCGGGATTTCTCTATAATTTTGACAAAAATATTTAAGAGCGGAAATGATGTTTGGGCATTCTTGAACTTCATCAAAGATTAAAAGAGTATTTTCGTTTATATCAACATCTTTTTGTAGAGATATGAATTCAATAATCTTTTGAGCATTAGCTGTTTCAAGACAAAAGTCACGAATTTCATCTTCGTATTTAAAATCAATATATAAATAATTGTCTGGGTAATACTGTTTGGCAAATAATTCTAGTATTAAGTATGTTTTACCTACCTGTCTAGCTCCCCATACAATTAATGGTTTTCGGAATTTATTATTGTTCCATTCAATTAGATCATTCAAAGCAAGTCTATCCATATAGCCCTCCTGTATAGGCCTATTTTATCATGGTTTGCACCTGTATGGTATTTTTTAGTAATGTGAATTGCACCTCTTTTGTACTTTTTTGGATGCTTGATTTCACCTGTGCGGTAATTTTTGACGTGTTAGATTGCACCTATAATGGAATGTCATTTAATTAATGTTTTTATTAATTGAATTACTTCCAATAAATTGTTTTTATGGTAGGTTGCTTTAGATAGAATGCTTTCATTAGCTTTTACTAAATCTGGCACAAAACATGATTGTGCTCCTGAACTATATGCGGCATCAATTCCTTTAGGAGAATCTTCTACAACTAGACAATCGTTGATGCTGATGTTCATTAAATTAGCTGCTTTGATAAAGATTTCTGGATTTGGCTTAGAATTGATAATTTGATCTCCAGTAACAATATGGTCAAAAGGTATTTTATTGTAACCATTTTGAATAAAGTCTAATTCGGCATACTTGTATGATGACCCTGTAGCTAAGGCATAGGGAATATTGTTGTTTCTTAGATAATCGATTATTTCTCTTGTACCTGGTTTTAATTTGATGTTTCCTTCCTCATATTCTTTAGTTTGTAGCTGTTCTAAATCATTTAAGTACTTATCAACAATTTTATAGTCTTGATATCTATCTAATAAAATTTGATATGACATTTCGTTGTTGCAACCTAAAAATAGTTCAAAGAAATCATCTTCAAATGGAAGAGAATTTATTTCCGCACTTTTTATCATGTTTTTCTTTTCAATTGTTTCGCTGTCAATTAGAACACCGTCCATATCAAAAATTACTGCTTTAATTTTCTTCATTGTTAGTATTTCCTTCCATAAATAATTTTAGAATTTCATCTTTATCTTTAGCTGATTCAACAGTTTTGTAAAAAGAAGGGCTCTTTATTAGTTTCATAATTTGTAATAAAGAATTAAGGTTTTCTTGGGATTCTAGAATTGAACAGCCAACTACGATTTTTACAGGATCAAATTCATCTTTTCCAAATTCAATAGGATTGTTAAGTCTTACTATCGATATTCCATTTCTTAAGGAACCTTGTGAGGGCGAAGCATGTGCAAAAGCAACGCCGTCTGCAATAACGATGTATGGTCCGTACTTATCAACCAATTGAATCATTTGTTGAAGGTAATTTACTGTAATGCATTTTTCCCAAAGCAATAATTCACCCGAGGCAATAATGGCTTCTTTCCAATTTGAAACATTAACATCTAATTTTATTAAGTCTGGCATAATTATTGTTTCTAGATTTGGTATCTGTTTTGTGTAATTACTTATTTCGTCTTCAATAATAACTGAATTATAAAAATCAACTTGTGTAGTATTTTTTGTGATTGAGTTTAAAGCATTCTGAATGTTCTTCTTATCGTCATCTTTCAAATACGGATCTACTACAACAACATTAATTTGAGGTAGTGAACAAGGGATTGTTGATATAACTAAATCTACATGATCTTTCTTTATAAAAGTTAATGCGTTGTGTAGTGATGAAACTGAAACAATGTTTACTTTAAAGTTTGATCTGATTAAGGCAGCAAGATAATTACTTGTCGCATTACCAGAGCCACATACAACAACAACCCTAGGAATATAATCTGAGTCATTTTTTCTTTCGATTGAAGCTAAAACATGCATCAACAATAAAGCTATTTCATCGTTATCAAAAGAAATGCTTAGACTGTTCTCAAGGATATAGATATTTTCTTTGATTATTTCAAAGTAGTCTTTATATCTTGAAATTATTTGGGATAAAAAAGGATTATTAAATGTTTCACCATCTAAAACTCTTCTTCGATAACAATTTATATGAGCATTTAAAAAACCTATCAAATTTTCATCTTCGATAAAGTTTGTTTTAAAGTAAAAAGATAGAGTCTCTAAAAAATCTTTTACAACTAATGGTACAAAATAGTCATCACCATTTGCTTCTTTATCGAATGAATAACTTAATAATTTGTAGTTGTTTATAATTTCGGTGAAAAAGCTGATTTCCGTATAGTTGGAGTCAACAATTTTCTCAATGTTTGAAAATACGTGTTCTGCAAAAATGAATGCACCATCTTTATTTGACTCAATAGTATTTCTGACTAATTGGTTTCTAGATTTTAGTCTTGAAATTATATAACTAAGAACCATAGATAAACGATAATAATCAAAATCAGATAGAGTAGTGTTTGTTTCTTCTTCGCATTTTTTTATTGCAGATTCCGATACAAGTATTGTTTTGTCTAACCTTAAATAGTCAATTACAAAAGTAGTATATGGATCGATTGGATTAAGTCCAGTTTCAAAATCAATAAATACCTGATTTAAAAGAAGATCAATGGTTGCTAGTCGTCTGCTCTTTTCATCGCAAACAATTTCCAATCCTTGATGTGTATTTTCTTTGAATGTGATTTTATGTTTAGAGAAGAAAGATTTAACATAGTGAAAATCGTTGATAATTGAAGTTCTACTAACAAGAAGAACATCTTCAAAGTATTGCTTTTTTACAGCACCATTATTTGACAGAAGAATAAGAATTATTAAATTTCTTCTTTCATCGTTTGAAAGTTTATATTCTTCGAAACTCATTGAATTCATTTGATTAGAAATATGGTTAGTAATATAGGTAAATGTTACACTGTCCAAATCAGCTTTTAAACAGTCGTTTTCAATTAAAACACCTCCACTTATACTGCTTGTTTGAAGATAATAATTAATATCATGAACGTAATTGTAGAAAGTTCTTGAACTAATATCATATTTATCAATCAAGTCTTTAATAATAAGTGGTTTTCCATTGTTGTTAATCAGCTTTTTTAGAATATTAAATGTACACTTATTCATAATTCATTTGTATTATATCTTCTTCGATAAAATTGGCAATTAAAATTTTAATTCAAATTTAATGCAACTTTTTGACAATATCTGTTTGAAAATTTGTTTCCTGTTGTTTGAAAAATCATAGACTTTTAAGTAATTGAATATGATTTTACATTGTAGTCAGGAGGAAAAACACATGACAAAAGAATGGATTAAAGATACGTTTAATTGTGAAAAGCCTGTTATTGGAATGCTTCATTTATTGGCAATGCCTACTGATCCCAAGTACAAAAAAGAGGGCGGAGTAGAAGCAGTGCTAGAGAGAGCTAGAAAGGATCTTCATGCTTTGCAAGATGGGGGCATTGATGCAATTATTTTCTGTAATGAATTTAGTATTCCTTATATTGATAATGTTAGAACAGTTACTGTCGCAACTATGGCGTATATTATTGGAGAACTAAAGAAAGAGATCACCGTCCCTTATGGAGTGCATGTTGCGCAAGATCCATACAAGACTTTTGATTTAGCAGCAGCTGTGGGAGCTAAATTTGTGCGTGAAACTTTCTTTGGAGCTTATGTTGGAGACTATGGATTAACTGATATTCATGTAGGAGAGTTGGAAAGACACAGATATGATGTCGGTTGCGAGAATGTAAGAACATTAGCTACTTTTATTCCTGAAGGTGGCATGCCGTTGGATCATAGACCGGTTGAGCAAATGGTGAAATCAATTAATCACAACTGGCATCCTGATGGATTATTGGTTTATGGTGTAGCAGCTGGTAACGCAATTGATAATAATATGTTGGCGAAGATCGAATCATCATGTGATACACCTGTATTTGCAAGTAATGGTGTCAATGAAGATACTGTTGTAGATACTTTAAAGATTTGTGATGGATGTATTGTTGCAACTTCATTAAAGGTTGATGGTAAGTTCTATAACGAAACTGATGTTAATAGAGTAAAGCGTCTTATGGACAAAGCCAAAGCTTATAGAGAAGGCCTATAATGTTAGTTTCTCCATCAATAGCTTCTTCAAATATTCTTAATATAAGTGAAGAAGTAAAGTTTGCAGTAGAAACATGTGGGCAAGTTCATTTAGATGTAGAAGATGGAGTTGTGGTGAGCGATATTAGTTTCGGGATGAAAATGTGTAAGAGGATAAAATCAATTTCAAATGATGCTTACATTTCTGTTCATTTAGAAGTATATCGTCCAGAAACATATATTGAGGAACTAAAAGAGATTAAACCAGATATTGTTTTTGTACAAACTAATCACCTTAAAGATAGAGCAGGAATACTGAAACTATTTAAGGAAAATAATATTAATTGCGGTGTTAGTTTGAGTGATGAAGATCTCTTATTAGACAATAATGAAATAATTATAATGTCTGATCAAATCATGGTTTTAACTGCTTATTTATCAGATCCGGAACAAAAATTTCAGATGAAAATGGTGGATTTTGCGCAAGAAATTGCAGAAAAATACCATAAAAAAGTATGGATTGATGGAGGCATTAGTTTTGAATTATATGAAGAACTAAAACAAAGGTGTCCTGATATTTATGCAACCGTTATGGGAAGAGGTGTTTACGCTGATAAGACTGCTTTTAAAGAGAAGTACGGAGAATAGATAATTATGTATGATGATTTAAAAAAAGAGATGCTAGAAGCTTGTTTAAAAATGAAGGAATACAAACTGGTGTCTTTAGCTGGTGGCAATGTCGCAATAAGGGTTGATGATAATAAATTTCTTGTAACACCTTCTGCGATTGAATATGACAAGATGACTTACAAAGATATCGTGTTAATAGATGAAAATTGTAAGGTAATTGAAGGAAAAAGAAAACCATCTTCAGATTCTAGTGCTATTGTATATATCTTTAAGCATAAACCAGAAGTTAATGCGGTAATTCATACTCATCAACCATATGCTACCGCAATTGGAATGGTACAAGATAAATTGCCTGCTTGCATGGTTACGTTAATCGATGCTTGTCAAGGTGATGTGGTGGTAGCTCCGTGGACTCCTTCCTCAGATATTGGCATGGGCAAATTGTGCGTTGAATATAGCAATGATGCTAGAGCAGTTATTATGAAAAGACATGGCGTTATTGCATATGGGCCAAGTTTATCAGATGCTATATTTTCAGCAGTTTATCTTGAAGAAGGGGCAAAAACTTATGTGTTTGCTAAGTTATTAGGCGATGTTACTGAGCTTCCTAAAGAAGAAGTAGCAAGAGAATTAAGTGGCATGGATAATTATGGCCAGTAGAACTGTCAAAAAGTTTCACTCAATTTGAAGATAAGTACACTTTTTTAACAAAAAAGCCGTTGATAAAATTTAATCAACTTAAGAAAGGATAATATTTTATGGTTAAAGCGGTTGTTGCCTGTGGTGGAGGTATTGCGACTTCCACATATGTAGAACAGGAAATATTAGAAATAGCAAGGAAAAATGGAATTGATTGTAAAGTTACAAAAACAATGCTAATTAACTTGCCTGCAATAGGGAATGAGTATGATGTTTGTTTCACATCTTCTCGTTACAATGAAGATATTGGAATTCCAATTTATTCTGTAACTGGGGTAATTACTGGTATTAGAGAAGATGAAACAAGAGAAGAAATTCTAAAGGCACTAAGGGATGCTGAAGAGAAAAATAAAGACAAAGAATAAAGAAAGAGGAAAATTATGAATATTATTGTTGATGCGATACAGGGCATCATGGATGCTGGTGCGTCAGTATTTTTACCACTTTTCATTACTATATTAGGTATAGTATTTGGTATTAAACCGTTTGATTCGTTAAGAAACGGTTTAAGAATTGGAGCTGGTTTCTTGGGAATTCAATTAGTATTAAGTTTACTTATGGGTGGCATTCAACCAGTTGTTGATTACTATTCATCTTTTGAGGGAACTGGTTTTACTGTAGTAGATGTAGGCTGGCAAGGTATTGGTTCAATTGCTTGGTCTACTTCACATGCTATCTTGTTTGTTCCTATTGCATTGGTATGGAACTATATCTTAATTAGATTAAGATTCACAAAGACAATGGATGTTGATATTTGGGATTACTTCCATTTCTTCCTAGGCTCTGCTGTTCTATATTATGTATTATTATTAGCTGGAATGAGCGAAACAATGGCATATGTAATAGGTCTATTGGTTGGTTTGTTAACTTTCACTATTTGCTTAAAACTAGCAGATAAAACTGCAAAACGTTGGCAAGAACATTACAATTTGCCTGGCACTTCATGTATGAACTTTGATACATACTATATGTGGCTTATTAGCTGGGCTGTATGTAAAATTGTAGAAAAAATTCCTGGTTTAAATAAGATTAATATTAACATAAACTATCTAAATGAAAAGTTTGGTGCCTTAGGTGAGACTTCGGTTACTACATTTGTTATCGGCATCTTGCTATCTGTTCTTACAAAACAAAGCATTGTATCTGCCTTAACAATTTCAGTTACTTTGTCAGCCACTATAATTATTATGCCTAAGATGGTTGCACTTCTAATGGAAGGCCTTGTACCAGTATCAAATGCTGCTAGAAAGTTCTTCCAAAAGAGACTTGGTGACGAATATGAAATTAATATTGGTATGGATCAATCAATTAGTTTGGGTGATCCTGTAGGTATTGAATGTTCTGCTATCATGATTCCGATTTGTATTTTAATATCTTTCTTGCCGGGAGTTAAAATGTTCCCTTTAGCTGCGTTAGGTGCTCTTATTTATTACACTTGCGCTGCTTCAATGTACTCAAAGGGCGATATCTTTAAGACGGTATTATGTTCTGCATTTATTTGCTATTATGTATTTTTGATGGATAGCTGGTTAGCTCCGCTTGTTACTCAAGTTGGTGTAAACGTTGGATTTATTCATGATGCTTCAACATTAATAAGTGGTGCTGAAATCGAAGAGTTTGATACTGTATTGATTGGCATTTTAGGAAAATTCTTAAAAGTTTGGTAATTTATAAAGTTGTTTAGAGGCTGCAACTATAACTCAGCCTCTCAATTATTATTATGAAGAAATTTTATATAAGAGAAGATGTTAAAAAAAGATATTTGTTTGATGGGTTTACTGCATTAATGATATTGGCTATTTTCGTTATTTATGGTCAAAAAACATTTAATAGTATAACTCTCCAATTATTATTTTATTTTGTTCTATTTGGTTACGCTATGTTGCATGTGCTTAAATTTAAAACTTGTAGATTAATTCTTAAAGAAGACGAATTAGAGTTCCATAGCGGCATGTTATCTATTAAAAAAATACCTTATAAAGACATTAGAAAAATAGAATATAATCCAGAAATTTTGATTAGATTTTATCTAAAAAAGGACGAAAGATATATAAGAATGCTAAATGTTTTTTCAGATAGTGATACTGAAGAAATATTTGACTATATAAAGTCTAAAAATAAGAGAGTAAATATCGATTATATAGATATTAGAAATAAATAAAGTTAGGAAGGTGCAAGCAAATGACTAAAATATTTGTGATAGAAGGGGATGCAAGAACATGGGAAGAGGCCTTACAACAAACAGCCAATGTATTATTAAAAAATGGCTGTGTGGCAGATGATTTCTATGATAGCTGCGTTGAAAGGGAAAAAGTATATCCAACAGGGCTTACAGAGTATTGTCCAGTAGCTTTGCCACATACTAATAAGGAACATGTTAAAACTCAGGCAATTTGTGCGCTTCGCCTAAAGAAATCTGTAAAGTTCTATAGTATGGAAGATAACGAGAAGACTGTAGATGTTAATGTTGTTTTGAATCTAGCATTTCTAGATGATAGTGAACATATTAAAATAATTTCGAGAATCATCAGATCACTTAAAGATGTTGATTTTGTGAATAAACTTACTGAATCTACAATTGAAGATTTTGAAAAAATGATTAGAAACAATTTTTTAGAAGAGTAAATGAATTCATTAACAAATAAGTAAAGTAATGGCTATAAAAGATTTTTCGGAGGAGCGTTATGGAAAACAAAGAATTACAAAGGCATGCCAATAATATTAGAAAGAAGATCGTTGACATGGTATATGCTGCACAAAGTGGTCACCCAGGAGGTTCTTTGGGTTGTGCGGATATTATTACTTACTTATATTTTGAAGAGATGGATATTAATAAGGACAATGTTTCTTCAAAAGATAGAGATCGTTTTGTC
>JALFIR010000073.1:0-8717 GCA_022776215.1 Solobacterium sp.
TGTTTCAAAGATCTTTTCAATTTCTTCTCTATCTCTAATATCAGTCTTATAGAATTTATAGTTAGGATTCTTTAGTTCTTCTTCAATAGTAGATGGGTTAGCTGCATATGTGCATACATCGACATTGATTACTCTATATTCAGGTCTTTCATCTAGTAATAGCTTACAGAAGCAGTTGCCAATAAAGCCAGTACCACCAGTTACTAAGATTGTTTTCATGTTTTATTTCTCCTTGTATATAAATTGATTATTTGAGTCAGTAAGGGTTGAACCTACCTTATCTTTCTCTGATAATACAGGTTCTATACCGTTTAATAGACTTCCCCAGTCTACGTTAACTTCTGGGGCATCGTATCTCATGCCTCCTTCTGATTCTTTGTTGTAGATGTTGTCACATTTGTATCTAAATTCGACGTTGTCAGTAAGTGTTAAGAAACCGTGGGCAAAGCCTCTTGGAATATAGAATTGTCTATGGTTTTCTTCACTTAGTTCACAACTTACCCACTCCCCATATGTTGGACTGCCTTTTCTAATGTCTACTGCTACATCAATTACCTTGCCCTTAGAACAAGAAACTAATTTGGCTTGTGAATAAGGTGGGTTTTGCCAATGAAGGCCACGTAGGGTTCCTTTTTGGGCTGAAAATGACATGTTGTCTTGTACAAACTCAGTGGTAATGCCCAATGCTTCGTATTTTGGCTTATTATAGGTTTCAGTAAAGAAGCCTCTATTGTCTCCATATACATCAGTTTCAATAATTAGAACACCTGGAATTTTAGTTTCAATAGCTTTCATTAGCCTCTTACCTTCCCTTCTGCTACAGCCTTTAAGTGTTGGCCATAAGGACTTTTACCATATTTAGCTGCTGATTCAAGTAGTTCATCCTTGTTAATCCACTGGTATCTATAAGCAATTTCTTCAGGAGCTGAAATCTTGATACCTTGTCTTTTTTCGATCATTTGAACAAATGATGCTGCTTCAATTAAAGAGTCCATGGTACCTGTATCAAGCCATGCAAAACCTCTTCCCAATAACTGTACGTCTAATTTGCCTTCATTTAGATACATTTCATTAAGTGTTGTGATTTCTAGTTCACCTCTTGGACTTGGTTTAACCATGTTGGCTTTTTCACTAACGCCAATTGGATAGAAATATAATCCAGTAACTGCATAGTTTGATTTAGGGTTTGTTGGTTTTTCTTCAATAGATAAAGCCTTACCTGATTCATCAAATTCTACAACACCAAATCTATCTGGATCTGGTACATAGTAGCCAAATACGGTAGCTCTATTGTTTTCTTCAGCATTTTTACAAGCTGATTTAAGAATAGAACCAAAGCCTGCTCCATAGAAGATATTATCTCCTAGGATCATAGCTCCTGCTTCGCCATTAAGAAATTCTTCACCAAGGATGAATGCTTGGGCTAGACCATCAGGACTTGGTTGTACTTTATATGATAGATGTACACCAAATTGACTTCCATCACCTAAAAGTGATTCGAATCTTGGAGTGTCGGTTGGTGTTGAAATAATTAGGATGTCTTTAATACCCGCTAGCATCAATGTGCTTAATGGATAATAGATCATTGGTTTGTCATAGACTGGTAATAGTTGTTTACTTGTTACCATAGTTAGTGGATATAGTCTTGTTCCACTGCCGCCTGCTAGAATAATACCTTTCATTTTGCTTACCTCACACTCTCACTATATAGTGTGCCCTAAGGGCATAGTCAAGCAATTATTTAAAAGAAATGAAAATTCCAGCATCTTTTGTGACTTTGAAACCATTTTTCATCTTCTTAGACACAAATAATTTAAAATCCTTAAACTTATCGACAATATATCTATTTTGATTACCATGACAAGATAGTATGTAAGTTATTAGTAAATTTTCATCTGTTATGTTTAGTGAATCTAGATAGCTATACCAAGTTACATTATTAAATTCCTTACATAGTATCTCTCTACCATTTTCTTTGCCAAACTTTTCATATAATTTATCTTTAGATAATTCAATTCTTGGTTCAAATTCTTTTACTAGTTCATCTACTTCGTGCATATGTTTTGATGAATAGGTGCTACATATAAATTTACCGTTATCTTCTAGTACTCTATGTATTTCTTTTAGAGCTAAAGGTATATCGTCTAAATAGAATAACACATGGTTGGCAATAACGATGTCAAATGTTTCATCATTGAAGTTAATACATTGTCCATCAATTACTTTAAAAGTAAAACGTTTATCATTTTTAAGTTTTAAGTCGATATCTCTAATCATACCTGATGAGATATCCGATAATACGATTTCAATATTATTTGGTAATAAGTCATAGTTTTCTAACCACATAGAACCATCACCACAGCCTAGTTCTAATACACGTAGATTCTCTTTAAATTCACATAGTCTATAGATCCATTTAAACCATGATTCGCTATTAGTTGAACATAATTTATGTAAAGAGATACGAGCTTCGATGTTAGAAGAATTCTCATATTGTTTCTTAATAGATTCTTCCATTTCCTTATTATTTACTTTATCAATCATAGATGCCCAATCAATCTCTTCACCCTTCTCTATCATTTCATTGGCATTGATTAGTGCGTCCTTGATTCTCTTTAATTGTTCAATACGCTCATTAACGAAATAAGTTTGCATATGAAGGGATTTGTTTAAGAATGAGGTATCGTTACTATAGAAAGACATTTGTTTAATGTCGGCTAAAGAAAAGCCTAAATACTTAAGAAAAAGTATTTGTTGAAGATGACCTAAGTCCTCATCAGTATAAAAGTGTTGTCCTTTCTCGTCTATTAAAGTAGGATTAAGCACATTATGTTCATTATAGTAGCGTAGAGTCTTTTTAGTAATATGACCTTTTTTAATAAATTCGCCTGTAGAATAGTATCCTTGTTTTTTCATTATCATAATTCTATAAAAAAATAAGGATAAGGTAAAACCTTATCCTGCATAGTATTCATAACCTAGCGCATCAGCTAGATTCTTATTAGTAACCTTACCATCATAGATGTTAAGACCATTTCTAATACTTGTATTCTTAATAGCTTCTTCTACTCCATTGTCAGCAATTATCAAACCATATCTTAATGTCGCATTAGTTAAAGCTAAGGTAGAAGTATAAGGTACAGCACCTGGCATATTACCTACACAGTAGTGTACTACTCCTTCTTCAATAAAGATTGGATCATCATGTACAGTTACATGACTTGATTCACAACATCCACCTTGGTCAATCGCAATATCAACGATTACTGCACCCTTTTTCATTAGTTTTAAGTGTTCTCTTCTTACTAACTTTGGTGCTTTACCACCTGGTATTAAGACAGAACCAATTACAAGATCTGCAGTAGCTAATGCTTTTCTGATGTTGCTTTCTGTAGAATATAAAGTATTAACAGAAGCACCAAAGATATCTTCTAGATATGCTAGTCTATTTGGATCAATATCTAAAAGGGTTACTTGAGCATCAATACCAACCGCAGCCTTGGCAGCATAAGTACCCGCAACGCCACCTCCGATAATAACAATCTTTCCTCTTTCAACACCTGGTACACCACCCAACAAGATACCTCTACCACCATAGCTTTTTTCAATGTATTTAGCACCTTCTTGAATAGATAGTCTTCCTGCAATTTGAGACATTGGACGAAGACAAGGTAGATTTCCTTGATTGTCTGTTATTGTTTCATATCCTATAGCTTTAATCTTCTTTTCTAATAATACTTTACATAACGATGGATTAGCAGCCAAGTGTAAATATGTAAACAAGATTAAACCCTCATGCATTAAATCATATTCACATTCTTCAGGTTCCTTTACCTTTATAATCATTTCTGATTTGTCCCATACTTCTTTAGCAGTAGTACAAATAATGCCACCACACTTTACATATTCTTCATCATTAAAACCAGCACCTTCACCAGCACCAGTTTCAATTAATACTGTATGTCCATGTCTTATATAATCGGCTACATTGTCAGGTGTTAAACCAACTCTATATTCATGATTCTTTAATTCTTTTGTTGTTCCTATAATCATAATAATATCCTCATCAAAAATAATTCTTTAGTATTTTATCATCATATTCTCTTATCTTGTTTATACAATTGTAAGAACTCATCATTGAATGAAAAATGTTACAGGATGCTCTATTCGGAATTTCCAAATAGTTCACTCACTCATTAAAGCATGTTTGGCACAAGTACAATTAATTGTTAATATATATACACGATTGAAAGAACTTCGTTCTTAAAGGGGAGGCATACAACATAAGTTGTCGATGTTCCCAATTTCTTTTTATAGAGGCATGTTGTTCTAGCTTAGCTAGAACTTTTGTTTTTAAGCAATAAACAATTACCTCATTATTAAAAAAGAGCTTCTATCGGTGGAAGCCTACACCATAATACCGACTAGCTCTTCATTTATATACCGCTTATCTTTGCAGACTGAGCAAGCGGAGAAATTATCAAGGAGCAACCCTTTTTAACTCCACTTATAAAGTATCACAAAATAAGGGAGATTTCCAACAATCTTCATCATTAAATTGTGGCATAGCGCCATTATATTTCTATGGACGTAGTCCTTTTACAAGGACCTTAAACTCTTCCTCTGTATCTACAAAGTGATAAGGCGCATATTCGCCGTATGCAGTCGGTCTACTAATTGTTACAAGTTGTACACCCTTATAGCCAACTGCTTCATTTAGTTCCATCTTTAATTCCGCTAGATGCTTTCCATGAGTTGTTTTAAACGCAAAACAGCCATGCGCATAGCGATCTTTCGCAACTAAATAACACATTTTCAGCTCCTTTAAAAAAATTTGTGCTCGACCTTTTATGGGTCGCATATCGAGTAGCGACAAACATTTGAGCTCGACCTTTTATTAGACGCATGTCGAGTAGCGACAAACATTTGAGATTTTTTTGTAACTAGTTAAATCAGTTAATTAGAAATAACATATCTGGTTTTCATTTCATTATATTTGCTAAAAGGAATAAGTCCTTCCTTTTGAAGCCTACCAACAACAATTCCTTCATCGATTTCAAGTTTCTCTGAAAATTTCTTAATAGATGCTTTAGTAAAAATTTTGTCCTCAATAAAACCACAAAACTCATCTTGTGGTATTAAAGTATTTTGGGCAAAATTATCAGCTTCATATTCCTCTTTTTCTGTAGTCCCTGTTTGGATATTGATGTGTCCTAAAACAACATGTCCAATTTCATGCAATAAACTAAACCAAAATTTATCAGCATCTTTTCCTCTTGCAGTTAAACCAATAACAATTTTATCTTTGTCATAAAAAGTCGCTCCATGCAAATAAGAACCATCTATATGAGGTAAAAGCACTAAAGCAATGCCACATTCAGACAACATGCTTATTAACTTAGGACAAAATTCCTCAGGTGATTTTCTGGTCATACTTCTTATTTCAGGAATGTATTGCTCTAATAGGCATAAATTAATAGGCTTAGTATTAATATCCCTAGCTTCAATTTTAGCTCGTTGAGCCCAAGTTATTAGTGAAAAGTAACTTTTTTCACTAATTGATTGCCTTCTATATACTATGTTTGGTATTAAAGATTCATTGACTAAAGATAACCTAACAACTTCGAATAATTTCCTCAATTCAAATACTCTAGTTGTTTTGTCTTTAGTTGATTTGACCCACCCAAACTTTTCAATTTTAGAATATGGATATTTCTTTAAAAGATCCTCATCTTCCTCCATTTCGTTTTCTTCTTTTACTAATTGAAGTTTTTCTCTATAAATAGATTCAAGATTATTCCAAAAATGTGCTGGAAGCCCAAGAACCATTTCTAATCTAGATGCCATGTCAGGAGTTAAGGCAACGTCCCCGTTTAAAAACTTACTAATATGTTTCTCAGACATGTCCATTCTCTTAGCAAATTCTTTTTGACTCATTTTCCTGTACTGTAGTTGTTCCTTAACCGTAGCACCAGGTGGTGTTGCAATATATGTTCTACTACTCTTCATTTCAACAAACCCCTCTCTTGAATGTTTAATGATAATCATCAATAATTTCTACTATGCTTACTATCTTTATTTCTCCATCAACCTTAATAAAGGCAAGTCTATGAGGATGTACTAAATCTACAGCATATTGTCCCTTTCTATCACCACACAAAGGATGACATCTTCCAATACCAAACTGTATCATTTGTTCTACTGAATCAGCCGCTTTTAATTCATCAACTCTTTGATGCAAAAGTTCAGCCATCCTATCACCATGTTTTTTTCGAGCTATAGAAGCATTCGTACACACTTTCATTAAGGTTTTATTTTTATACTCAACCCTCAATCAATTACCCCTTTCTCAGCTCAAATATCAACTGAAATTAACCTATCAGGTTAAATCAATTATAGACATAATAGCAACAATAATCAATAATAGATAACAACATTTTAAACAATGCAGATCTAAGCCAATATATAGAAGCAACACCTAGTCATCGTACAAACATTCTTGCAGTCCATAAAAAATAAACAAATCTAATATAGTGTTTGTATTAACTGCTGCCCTATTGATTATTCTTGTTTTATCTAAAAAACTTATAAAACAAACTATCCGTTATTATCAGATAGTTCATATATTTTTATATCAAAGTTTTACTTTCTTTCTCATACTCTTCAAGTATCTTAAAAGAACTACTTGTGCCAATTCTAGAAGCACCTGCTTCAATCATCTCTTTACATGTATTCCAGTCTCTAATACCACCAGCTGCTTTAATCTTAACAGTATCACCAACAATACTCTTCATAAGCTCAACATCTTCTTTTCTTGCACCATAAGTACCAAAGCCGGTGCTTGTTTTAATATAATCTGGTTTAATCTTCTTAGCGATATTACATAAGATGATTATTTCATCTTTTGTTAAATAACAATTCTCAAAGATGACCTTAGAGATAACATTGTGTTTCTTACAGATTGCTACTATCTCTTTCATTTCTTCTTCGATATAATCATAATCTTTGTCTTTTAACTTAGTAATATTAATGACATAGTCTATTTCATCAGCACCATCTAATATTGACTTCTCTGTTTCATACTTCTTTACATCTATTGTTGTTTGGCCTAGTGGGAAAGATATAGCAGCACCAACATGGATATCGGTGTCTTTAAGTATTTCTTTACACAATTTAACCTGCGCACTATTAACAGCAACCATCATTGGATTTAATGATTTAGCTTCAATACAAAATTCTTTCATTTCTTCACTTGATACATACGGTTTTAATAATGTATGATCAAACATCTTTGTTAATTCATTTCTATTCATTTTTTTCTCCATATTATGTAAAACTACATTCTTAATATAATCAATTATCTCAAAGAATTTAAAAGATTTGTTTTTGCAATGTGTGGATTTTTTTACAAAACAAATGTATCGATAGTAATAAACAACTATAATAAAGTTGATGAAGAGGTAATAATAATATGTACGATATAGGAAGTCCAGAATGGTTTAAAAAAGAGTCACAAGAAGACTTTTACCAAAAGCAATAGATAAAGGGCGAATATCTTAGGGGAGAGTTTCTTAAAAGATTTGCTCCAGAAAAACTAGAGAAGATGCCGGACAAAGATTTATTGGAACAAGTTTTTGGGAACAATGATGAATCAATGATGAATCTTTTGATGGTGAATAAAGATTACAAAATTTTAGGTTCGGCTGGCAACTATAGATTTTTGTCTATCTTGTACAAAACAAAAGATTGTTACTCATGGAAATATAAAAAGTCACAAAAAGCTAAGATAATAAGTGATGATGAGGCTATAGAAGAAGCTTTGGGTATAAAAGAAAAACTTCTTGAGGCAATAAAAATCATCAATGATTGTAGTCTCGATAGCGTAGATGATTATAGAAAATTAGATGATATTTTCTCTAAGTCCAACATATTTTTTTATAGGTACAATTGGGCGTTAAAATATTTCCAAATGGTGTTCCCTTATTATTTTCCTGCAATATATGCTGACCGTATAAAAGATGATCATTCCTTTAATGCAGTAGATAGAGTTTTAGAGAAACTAGGTATAAGTTCAAATCATAGAGAGAAACTGTTTGTTAAAATTGGTAAAATATCTTTATTTATTCGTGAATGTGATATTAACAATATTGTTTTTAATGAAATTTTTGGCGCAAATTGGAAATGGAATGACAACAAAAAAGATGCTTTGCCAAACCGTAAAGTTCAAAACACTTTAACGACCGATAATAAAACAATTAATAAGAGCCTTTATAATATACCTTTAAGCAATGATGAACATCTTAAAGAAGTAAAGAATATTGATAATTATGTTGATAAACTAAAAATTGAAGGTAAAGAAAAAGAAGCTGTTATAAAAGTTAGAGTTAATCAGAGTATTTTTAGAAGTAATCTTATTAATAAGTATGGTAGTTGTTGTGTATGTAAACTTAACAATAAAGACTTGTTAATAGCTAGCCATATAAAGCCTTGGTCGGTTAGTAAACCAGAAGAAAAGCTTGATACAGATAATGACTTTTTGCTTTATCCTAATCATGACAAATTATTTGATAAGGACTATATAAGTTTTGATGATGATGGATCAATACTAATCTCAAACAAAATAGATGATGAAAACAAGAAATTATTAAATATATCTTAAGAGATAAACATAACTTTAAATGAAGATTGTAGTGTTCGGTTAAACTGACCAGTCAATT
>JALFIR010000012.1:0-2512 GCA_022776215.1 Solobacterium sp.
ATGATATAATGTTAAGCAAGTTATGACACTTTTTGCACAAAAAATAGCTAACTAAAACAGTTAACTATTGTGCTTAAAGTGCTATTTTTATACTGTAAAAAAAGTGGTATAACTTTATTGTACCATAATTTCGGACTATAGGGGAAAGTATTCAAAATTTGTTTTCTTGTTCATTTAAAATTAGGCTGAAATTATAAATTTTAAGGATGTTATTTTTTAAGAATCATGATTTTATACATTTTTGAGCATAAGACCCCTTACCCCATAAAAACGCTTTATGTGGCTTGTGTAAAATATTTAAATCACTCGCAGAGTCGATGTGAATTATAATAAAAATATTTATAAGAAAAACAATTTGAACCACATACTGAGCATTTGAATTCTTTTACTTTGCGTTTTACAGTTATTGTAAAATCACTATTTACAATTGTTCCTATTAGTATTCTGCATAGTGCTATTATTGTTTTTCTATTACGATTAGACAATAATCCAAAATGTCTAATTTTTGTAAATCGACTTGGGAGTATATGTAATAAAAATCTCCTAATAAATTCTTCTGCTGAAATAGTCATTAGTTTTATTTTGGAATTATCTTTATAATCTTTGTATTCAAATGTAACTTTACCATTAAAAATGTCTTTTATTCTTTCATTTGATATTGCAACTCTAAATGAATACCTTCCAATATATTCAATAACATTTTCTGGTTTTCCTTTTGGTGGTTCTATATAAGTTATCCATGTTTTTTCGTATAGTGGTTCTATAAATTTGTTAAAATGTACTTTATTTTTTAAATATTCTTTATCTTTTGGGAATTTTAAATCAGACTCTTTTAGCATTGCTAGAAATTTGCCTCTAAATAGAGATGATAAAACTTGTACTTTAAATAAATATTCTTTTTTACTTTCTATCCATTTATTATTTTGTAATCCGCCTCCTGTAACGATAGAGTGAATATGTGGGTGAAACTCTAAAGTTTGTCCCCATGTATGTAATACTGATGTTATACCAACTTTAGCTCCTAGCCATTGGGGGTCATTTGAAAGTTCTAATATTGCTTCAGATGTTGCCTTAAATAATATATCATAACATTCTTTTGTATTGTATAACACTATTTCATTTAATTCACTTGGTATAGTTGTAACAATATGAAAATATGGACAATTTAAAATATATGAAGTTTCTTTTTCTATCCATTTTTCTCTTGCATAGACCTGGCAATTCGGACAATGTCTATTTCGACAACTGTTTAAAGCTATATGTGTTTCTCCACATTCTTCACATGTAATTGTGTGTATTCCAAGCGATGCTGTTTTACAGTTGATAATTGCATTATAAACTTTCCATTGTTCTTTTGAAAGTTTATGTGTTTTTATATATTCTGGACCATATTCTCTGAATATATCTTGTATACTATATTTGCTCATAATTCACACCTTTTAGATTATTAAAATCCCTTCCCATGTGAATATATATATTGGTTGTATTTAAAGATGTATGCCCCAACATTGATTTTAAAACAAATGGATCTCCTCCACCTTTAATGAAATTGCTAGCAAACGAATGTCTTAATGAATGAAAAGATATATTTTCATCTAATTCATATTTATATTTTAATGCTGTAAAATAATTTGTTATTGATCCACTATTAATATGGTCTGCACATTGATTTCCTTCAAATAAATATCCTTTATTATTTCTAGAAGAGTAATAATAAGTAGTTCTATAATAAAGTCTTAAATAATCTATTGTTATATCTGTTAATACTGTAATTCTTTCTTTTTTTCTTTTTCCATAAACTTTTAATTGATGTTCTTTTGAATTTATATTTTCAATTTTTAATCTTGCTATTTCTTCAACTCGTAATCCTGAACAATATGCAAGTAATAACCAACATTTATGCTTTAAATTTTCTTCTTCATTAAAAATTTTAATAAATATGTCTTTATCTATAGTTGATGGTATTTTCTTTGCAAGTTTTGCATGTGGCAATAATTTGCTATTAAATTCTTTATTGAAATTAACTGAATAAAAATACTTAATAGCACAAATATTCATATTGTATGTACTTCCTGCACATGATTTACTTAAATAATTTTGTTTAATATATTCTAAAATGTTATCTTCATCGAACTTTGAAATATCTTCATTTTTAAAGTATTCAAAGAATCTATTAATTGCATATACATAATTAGAAATTGTTTTTTCACTTCTTCCACCAATTCTTAGTGTATCAATAACTTTTTGAAGTTGTTCTTTTCTTTCGTTTGGCATAAATCTCATAAGCCTTTTGTAATTCATAAAAATCCTTCTTTCTGCCAAACTAAAACAAATTTTGAATAAATACTTTTAATTTTCAATAAAATATGTTATTATACATTTAAAGCATATAAATATATTAATTTGGTTTGTTTGACGACTAACATTTTAACATATTTTATATGCTTTTTCTATATTTTAGAGATAAAAACAATTTACATAAATTGACTTTTCGGTAGAAATTTGGTACAAT
>JALFIR010000031.1:0-3267 GCA_022776215.1 Solobacterium sp.
AAAGGAACCAATCTAGAAAAGGTTGAAAAAATACTAGAATTATCCTTAAATTCCAACAAAACGATTACTTTTAGGGAATATTATTCAAAATAAGCTAGTAAACAAAGGGATTATTAGCACCACTGTGCAAATTAATACTTATATTTAATAATTTTGACTCCTACAGCCCTTATCGAATTTTTATGGAATTTGGTAAGGGTTGTTTTTTTGTTGATTAATTGACTTTCTTGCTTGGTTTGTATGGTAATATAAGCAAGATAGTCAATAAAGAAAGTGACTATATGTAGAAATCACAATAATAATGGTGTGATTGGTTACGAGGTTTATAAGTTTATTAGGTGGTGATTGTTTATGTCGGGAAAAGAACTTTGGGAATTGTTTGTAAAGAAAAATGATATTGCTGAAACTGATTATGAAGAGTTTGCGTTTGGGGATGATTCTGATTTATTAGCTTATCTTGTTAAAATTGGTGAGAAAACAGCTACTGCATCAGCTTATCCTTTATATGAATTGGAAGATGAACCCTTGCCTAAAGTAGGGTCTTATAGTGTTGTTTTAGATTCTAAGGATAATGCGGTTTGTATTATACAAACTACAAAGGTAAGTGTTGTTCCTTTTAATGAAATTTCTAAGGAACATGCATATAAAGAGGGAGAAGGGGATAAATCTCTAGATTATTGGAAGAGAGTTCATGAAGATTTCTTCAGTAGATGTTTAAATGAAGTTGGATTAAAGTTTACCCTTGATATGAAGGTTGTGTGTGAAGAATTTGTAGTAGTGGAGTGCGTAGATGATAATAAAGAATGAAATACCAGTATAGAATATGATGATTGTTCAACAGAAGTAATAAGACCAAATCATTGTTGTGAAGAGTTGAGACTGCCTGAGAAGTGTGTGTTTGCGTTTCTTAGGGAATGTGTTGATGAATATGCGCTTAATAATAACGCAAAGATAGTAGAACAGTTTGAGAATTGTAGTAGAACTACTAATATCTATGTGGTTAATTATAAGGGAGAAGAAGTATGCCTTGTTCGTCCAAATATTGGTGCAGCTGCTGCCACTCAATTATTAGATATGTTGATTGCGTGTGGTTGTAAGAAGATTGTCGCAACTGGTTCTTGCGGTGTTTTAACTGATATAAAAGAAAATGCTTTTATAATTCCTACTAGAGCATTAAGAGATGAGGGAACTTCATATAAATACTTGCCTGCTTCTCGTTATATTGATTTAGACAATGAAATGGTTGATGGGATTATAAATGGTTTTAAAAGAATGGATATTCCTTATATTGAGTGTACAACATGGACAACAGATGGCTTCTTTAGAGAGACTCAAGATATGGTTAATTATAGATTGAGTGAGGGTTGTTCTGTTGTAGAGATGGAATGTGCTAGTCTTGCTGCATGTGCTAAGAAAAGGGGTGCTATGTTTGGCCAATTCTTTTTTACAGCTGATTCGCTTGCAAATGTAAGGGAACATGATGAAAGAAATTGGGGATTAGAATCACATGTTTTAGCACTAGAAATTGCATTAGAGATTGTAAAAGGTCTTTGACATAGTCGATGTAAAAGACTTTTGATAGAGGAAATATTGTCTTTTGATTAGTATGAGTGTGTAGGGAGATAAAGATGGAACTTGGCAAACAAATTAAAATGTATCGTTTAGAAAACAAATTATCTCAAGAAGAACTAGCTGATCGAATTTATGTTTCAAGGCAAACAATATCTAATTGGGAAAATGATAAGAGCTATCCAGATATCAATAGTTTGGTGTTGTTGAGTGAAGTCTTTAAGATCTCTCTTGATAGGCTAATTAAAGGAGATATTGAGACTATGAAAGATGTAATTCAAAAAGAAGAAGTTGACAAGATGAATCGTTATGGAAAAATCTATACCATAATGCTTATTGTAACGGTTGTTTCTGCTGTTCCACTATTTATGTGGCTTGGTCTTTGGGCGTTAATACCATGGGGAATTGTTTGGATGGTTTCTATGTATTTTGCGTCTAAGATTGAAAAAATTAAGAAAGATAATGATGTTCAAACCTATAAGGAAATTGTGGCTTTCTCTGAGGGAAAACTATTGGATGATATACATAAACAGCAAGAAATAGGTAAGCGTCCATATCAGAAGATGTTGTTAGCTATTGGTAGTGTGCTTATAACTCTTTGTGTTTGCATGTTAATTGGTTTACTGATGCATATGTTTTTTTAATTAGTCACTTATTCGAAAAATTTGAATAAGTGAACATAAACAATCCCTCGATTTCCGAGGGATTGTTTATGTATTAGTTACAGCTCACGCCACCATCAATAACAATTTCAGCACCAGTCATGAATTTAGCATCATCACTAGCGATATATAGAACAGCTGTAGAGATGTCTTCTACTTTACCGGCAGGGATAGAAGTATCTAGGCCTGCCATGATTCTACCTACACCAAATTGGCTGATGTTAGTTTGACTGTTCATAACTTCAGTTTCAACACCACCTGGGCATACTACATTACAACGAATCTTTCCAGCATACATGTATGCGGTATTTTTAGTAGCACCAACAATAGCATGTTTAGATGCGGTATAAGCAACGCCAGCTCTAGCACCACATATACCACCAATAGACGCAATGTTTACAATGTTACCCTTTGTTTCTTGTTCCAACATAACTTGTACAGCTTTTCTCATGGCGTAGATTGGACCATTCAAGTTAACTGCCATTACTTTATTGAATAGTTCATTAGTTAATTCACCAATTGGAGTAAATTCATCCATGATACCAGCATTATTTACTAGAACATCTAATTTACCACATTTTTTAACTGCATAGTCGATCATACCGTTGTTTACTTCTTCTAAAGAAATATCACCTTGGTATGGAAGAATCTTTCCTGCAAAACCTTCAGCTTCTTTAGCGATTTCTTCTAGTCTTTCAAGTCTTCTTGCTACCGCAATTACAGTTGCGCCTTCTTTGGCAAAGTCTAGGGCAATCTTACGTCCCATACCAGAGCTAGCTCCAGTAACAACGACACATTTTCCTTCAAATCTCATTGTCTTTAATCTCCTTGTTAATTTATAAACAAATTATATACCGATGGAAAATCGTATTAAATTAAGTTCACCTAGAATTTACGCTGAAGTAAAAAGTTAAGTTCCACTTTAAAGCCTTCAAAAGAAATAGGTGAATTTACTCTTGGAATTACAGTGTTAATCGTATGATTGACACTGTTTTTATGTGTTGAATTTACTTTTATTGGTACAATAAATACAGAA
>JALFIR010000051.1:0-11295 GCA_022776215.1 Solobacterium sp.
AATCGAGTAGGAGAAACTAAATAAAAGTTTCTCCTTTTATTTAGTTTCGACCTCTCACACCACCGTACGTACGGTTCCGTATACGGCGGTTTCAAATTTACTTAAAAGTTATGCTGTAGCTGATAGTATTCACCCAATGAAACAAGACCTACTTCTTTAAATGTTTTGTTTGGTAGTGCATGGTTTAAAAATGTGCTCGCACATCTTGCATAACCTTTACGAGTATTGCCATAGGCTACACATTCCCATTCAGGGAACCCACATTGTCTTAGTCTCTTGACTCTTGTTTTTGGGTTCTTCCACTGTTTCCATATACACATTCTTAGTCTAAATCTAAGATATCCATCAAGTTCTTTCATTGCCATCTTCATACTTCCTATCCTAAAGTAATTTATCCAACCTCTAATAATTGGATTAAGTCTAGATATTTTGTACTTAATAGATGTTGATACACTACGTATTGTTTCATCATGTAGTTTCTTTTTAAGTTCCTTAATAGATTTAATGTGTGGCTTTGGTTTCCAAACACAAGTGTTTTTGTCCTTGTAAAATCCAAAACCTAGATACTTAATTTCATTTGGTCTTGCAACTTTAGTTTTAGTAGCGTTTACTTCTACTCTTAACTTTTCTTTCAACCATCTAGTTACTGATGCCATTACTCTATTAGCGGCAACTTCTGATTTAACACATATTAATACATCATCGGCATAACGTGTAAATCTTAGTTCTCTTTTCTCTAACTCTTTATCTAATTGATTTAAGTAGATATTAGCTAGAAGTGGAGATAAATTACCACCTTGTGGTGTTCCTATCTTAGTTTGGCTAATGGTACCACCAATGTTTACACCACTTTGAAGAAACTTTCTTATTAATGATTCGGTATCACCATCTTTTATGATGTTATGTACAAGTATCATCAAGATATCTTGGTCTACATTATCAAAGAATTTAGATAAATCTAAATCAACTACCCAATCATAGCCATCATTGAAGTATTCTAGTGCTTTAACTATTGCGTTCTCACATCTTCTTTTAGGTCTAAAACCGTAAGAATAATTAGAAAACACTTCTTCACACATTAGTGATATAACTTGAACGATAGACTGTTGTAAGACTCTATCTTTGACACTTGGTATACCTAGTGGTCTTTTTGTACCATCTCCTTTTGGTATCTCTACTCTTCTAACAGGAAGAGGCTTATACTTTCTTACTCTAATCTTAGATTTGATAGTTTCACCATTTTCCTTAAAGTAGTCTTCCACTTCTTCAACAGTCATCTTGTCAACACCAGGTTTCCCTTTATTAGCTTTAACTTGTTTAATAGCTAGAGCTATATTGTCACTAGATAAAATTTCTTCTAATAGTTTTGACATTACTTTTGTTTTCCTTTCTACATTCGCCATTGATAACTCTTGCCCTAAGGTACTTAAACCAACACAAACAATTTTGAAAGTTATCATTACATTTGAATCAAAGTATAAACACTTCAATCTGATTCACCCCTTCACTCTAAACCCATTACAGATTCTTCTTCGCTACTACGGGTTCTGCTGACTTCTCACACTTCGTTATTACTAAGGCTAATGAGACCTTGTGTGAGACCTCCCGGGATAAGGTCATATCTCTTTTATTCCATGTATCTGCCACATTTACCAATAAGTATATATTTCTAATCCGCAGTCAATTGGACTTTGTGTTGTAAGGCACACTCATCCATACTTATCGGCCTCGCTTGTGGTTCGTGTTCCTCAGACCGGAACTTTGCCTCCATCTTCTTTCAGATTCTACCTCACGATAGACACCCTTGATATTGGCTAGTGGTTGACTACTGCGATGATAATCCCCACGATGGACTTTCACCATCTAGATATATGCCATGCCCGGCATACCCTAAAAGGGGTAAGTTACTTCTTACCCCTTCTCTTAAAGTCTTCCTTAGCTTCAATATTCCATTCTCTATCTAATACACCAGAAGATCTAATAGATGATATAGCTTTATCAACACAACAGAACTTAATGTTGTTACCTAAATCATCATTCACATAATTAACAGTAGATTCTTCATCAAAACCATAGTCTCTTGCAGTTTCATAAGCATCAATATTAGCTGCTAAGAAAATAAATTCCCAACCATTCTCCTTACACTCTTCTATCATTCTTTTCGTTTCACTTAAAGAATACTTATGAGATGCATTCTCCATACCATCAGTAGTAATGATAAACATTGTCTTATCAGGTCTATCTTCTTTTCTTATATATCTATGCACCATCTTAATATGCTTAATACTAGAAGCCACCGTATCAATTAGAGCTGTAGAACCACGTGGTACATAATCCTTTTCAGTCAATTCCTTAACATCCCTTAAATTAACTCTATCGTGAATTACTCTTTGACTATTAGAGAAACATACAGTAGAAACTAAACACTCTCCATTCTCTTTCTTTTGTTTATCAATAGTAGAATTAAAACCACCTATCGTATCCTTCTCTAACCCACGCATAGAACCACTCTCATCTAAGATAAATACTAACTCGATCATTTGTTTCCCTCCTTTAACTTATCTACACCTAAATAATAAGTTTTATAAGAAGTTAAAAGGTAAACCACGAGTTTACATTAATCATACTTAGAACCAAGATATGGCAAATCCTCATTAATCAATATCTCATTAATCTTATAAACATCATAAATTTCATTCTCTATGAAATACCTAACGATATAATCATGCTTATTACCCCTAGAAAAAGAATAACCAGCCTTCTCTATAAAATCATCAGCCTCATCTATATTCAACCTAAGCCCAATACACAAAGCCAACACATTATTCTTCTTAGGAACCTTACCTTCATTATAGATACCATTAAAAGCTTGTTTAGTTAAATTAGCCCTCTTATACACATCAGACTCTATTAGATTCTTCTCTCTTATTAACCTTCTTAAACAATCATTAAAAGATTCATCCTCTACAAAATCCACAAAACTAAACTCTTTATCTAAAACCTCATGTTCTGATAGCGAACTGCCTACTGGCATACTCATGAAGCCAAAAGCTTTTGAAAGACGATATGTTCTAACCTCATCGTAAACACCATTATCTTCTAAGTAATTATGAATATCCCTATATAAACTATTAGAAATATCAAAAGCTTCCTTATCATAAACTAACAAATATACATCTAACTCATGTTCATAAATAAAGTTAGTAATCACATTAGTTGCTACTCTTAAAGCATCCTTCTTAGGATATCTAAAAGAACCAGTTGATATTAAAGGAATCGCAATACTCTCTATATTATTATCGACTGCACACCTTAGAACATTCTCATAACACCCTATAAGTAATTCTTCTTCATTATGCTTACCATCAACATATATAGGACCAAAAGTATGAATAATATATCTACAATTATTCATATTAAAAGAAGAAGTAAAACAAACATCACCAACAGTTAAAGAACCATGTCTCTTACACTCTTTATACAATTCATCACCAGCAGCATCATGAACCCTCATATCAGTACCACCCAAATGTGTATATGCATCATCTGTTGGATTCACAATTGCATCTACTTTTACTCTTGTAATATCTTCTCTTATTATCTGAAACGGCATATTTTTATCCTCTTACCAATATAATAACCGATTACACACCCTTTTAAAAAACCCTCAGCATGAAGTGAAGCTAAGAGTATAAAGATTATAATTCTTCAGTCTTAAAATTGTTGTAGCCTTCATAATAATAACTATGATCAATACCTTTCATAAAGTTTTCTCGGCTATTAATCTCATTTGTCAAAGCGTTCTTTAGTAACACTTTAATTTCTACATCCTTAATCGGACTGCGTTCCATTGCAAGTAAATAGTCTTCTTTATCCACCTTGCTCCAATCTACAACCTGATTAATTTCTGTTTTTAATATATGATCAAGCCAAATACGAGCACTTCTGCCATTGCCCTCTCTAAAAGGATGAGCCACATTCATTTCTACATATTTTTCTATTATTTCATCAAAAGTTGATTGAGGCATATTATCAATATTAGATAACGAAGCCTCCAAATACATTAATGGCGCAAAACGAAAATTTCCTTTTGCGATATTTACTGAACGCACCTTACCAGCAAAATCATAAATATCGCTAAATAAGTATTCATGAATTTTTTGTAATGTAGAAAACTTTCCAGCTGGTAAAGTATCTAAAATACCACTTTCAAAAAGTTCAAGAGCCTTCTTTTTACTGATACGTTCTTCTTCCCTAGCAAGATCTGTGGAATTTGTAAGTCCTAATTTATTCTCCAGTGCCATAGTTATTCTCCTAACTTTTTATATGCTTCCAAATTTTGTTCTATCAATTTTTTGGAAATTGCCTCAACTTCTTCATTATCAGCAATTTCAAATTCTTGATTACCAACGGTAGAGCCTTCTACACTAGTAATTTCAGAAACTTTAGAAAATTTTTGATTGGTTTCAGTCATAAAAATAGCTCCTATTAATAATAATATTTTACTCAAAATAAATACTTTAAAAAAGATTATGTTTATAGCACTAACAGTGTAGAATAAGTTTAATGAAATACTTATCTTTATACAAAGCTAGTTTTAAAAACAACATCGATTATAAGGAACTTTATAATCAGCGTTTTAATAGTCTTAATACAATTCATTTTCCAATTAAGATAAACGATAACCCTTCATTCTTATGTCTAAATGAAGAAGTATTATCTTTAATAGAAGATATTCAAACCTTAAGCAACAAAGTAACTAAAACCAACCATCTCATTGAAGAAATAATCGCCACTAATGCGATTGAAGGAATTTCAGTAAGCAAAGAAGAAGTAATTGATTTATTAAACACCAATCAGCCAAAAGAATACAAAAAACTATATGGCCTAGTTAATAAATATAGAGACATCTTATTAAAATCAGAAGAATTCGTTCCAATTACTGATTCTTCTAAGTTAAGAGAAATCTACAACGAAATTCTAATCAAAGATATAGAGAAAAACGATCCTAACAGTCTTCCTGATGGTCTAATCTTCAGAAGAGACATGGTAAACATCGTTTCCTCAACAAAAACGATTCATAAAGGGATTTATCCCGAAAGTAAAGTAATTGAAGCTGTAGACTCAGCCCTAAAAATTCTTAACGATAGCAATTTACCTTGCATCCTAAGAGTAGCCATCTTCCATTATTTCCTTGGATATATTCATCCTTTCTATGACGGTAATGGACGTATATCTCGTTACATATCTAGTTACTATCTATCTCAAACACTAGATCCTATTGTTGCGTTAAGATTATCTATAGCTTGTAAAAATAGACAAAAAGATTATTATGAAGCATTTAAAATCACTAACAATGCTAGAAACCTCGGAGACATAACCTACTTTGCAATAATGTTTTTAGACATCTTTAAAGACGACTTAGAAAAACACTAGTACATAAGCACCTTTATTATTGTATGGAGGTGCTTATTTTTTAGGTTAAATTTGTAAAAGTTCTATAATTAGTTTTTACCCTAAATTTAATTTTTTTAGGGTGAATTTATGTAAAATTCCTAGTATAAAATCACCCTAAAATACATCCTACTTATTCAATAGGTTTCAAACAAAAACCACCATAGAACTCCTCGGTATTAAATTTATATACTATCAACAATCTTTCTTACTAACTCTTCATCAACCACATCATAATCATTTTGATGAGGCTCACTCGCAAAACAATAATTCACAAACTTACCACTAGTTGTTGAATCATTTCTCCAACCCTTACAAGAAGAATGAACCTGACTAATACCAGTTTTTTCCATCATCTCTTTCGCATTAGAAGCATTCATACCACTACCCGCAAGAATCTCTATTCTATCACCATACTCTTGTTGTAGGTGCTTGATCATATCAATGCCGTCCATTGCCTTAGGCTTTAAACCACTAGTTAATACACGATCGACACCTAATTCAATCAATATATTCATGGCCTTATCTGCATCCCTTACACAATCAAAAGCACGATGGAAAACAACCTCTTTATTAAAAGGCTTAATAATATCAACAATTTCTTTAGTTTGTTTAACATCAATCTCACTATCACTTGTTAAACAACCAAACGCAATACCATCAGCACCATTTTCTAACATCAAAGTTGCATCTAACTTCATCGTCTCATACTCTTCATTTGTGTAACAAAAACCTGCAGCCCTAGGCCTTACCATTGTAATAACCTTTAAATCTGTGTTCTTTTTAGTCAAAATTAATGAAGCCAAAGAAGGAGTCAAACCTCCTAAATATAAAGCACTATTAAGCTCAATTCGCTTAGCACCACCCCTATAACTAGCCAATGCATCATCATAACTTCCACAACATACTTCTATAATTTTTTCCATAAATATAACCTCACATACATTTTAAATTAAAATACTTCCGGATTTCTCCAGAAGTATCTATTTTATTCTTCAGTTATTTCTTCTTCTATGACTGTACACTTTCCATCTTTACCCCATTGTTTAAGTTGACAATTATTGCCCTCTTCATCACACACGGTAAATTTATAACTACCATCTTCATTGTATTCAATTAAATCACAATGTTCTAAATCCTCACAACCATAAGGTAGTTGATTAATAGGATTATCCTCAGGATCCATATAGAAGAACGGTCCATAAGATAAGTTCTTATGAGTACTTGAATTAGATCTTGTACCAATTCTCAAGATAGAATGCTCATTAAATTCAGCCCTAATCACAAACAATTGATTCTCATTCAAAAACACTGTATCAGCCCTAGTACCATCTACATATACTCTAGAAGATTGTGTAAAGTTTTGACCCTTCACAATAGCTATCTCATCAGAAACAAACTCAACCTCTTCGATAATTGGTTCATATAAACCCAACATATAGAATTCATTAGGAACACACTTTCTATAATCACTCAAATAATCATCGCCATACAACAAATCATATTGAAGTGTTTGAAGTTGCAATAAGAACTCAGGATTTGAATTATCAAAGTTACTTTGTTGAAACTTAAACACACTGCCCTCATGCAAACCAATCTTATCCATTACCTTCGCAAACAATTGATAAGAATGTAAAGTTTCATTTTCCTTAGGAAGCTTCATATTATCCCAAATTAAATAACAAGTATCATAAATAGTACCATCAGTTAACTCATCATCAGTTAACTTCATTGTAGGTTGATGATCACCATAGAACACAATAATTGTTCTCTCTTTTCTCTCATTAACCGCATTAATCAAATCCATTACGAATTGATCCTCTTCATACAATTGATTTACATAATATTCCCAAGCATACTTTCTCTCATAAGACAAATTATCGCCTGTTACCTCAATCAAAGGATCCTCATAAGTTTGTTCAGTTGGATAAGAGCCATGAGGTTGTACTGAAACAGTAAAGATATAATCAGTCCCTTCTGTTGAATCCAAACAATTTAGAATTGGCTGAATTAAGTTTCTATCTCTATTCCAACCGTTCTCGTTAACATCATTTTGATTAAGCATATACTCACCAGAAATAAACTTGTCAAAGCCAAGATTCTTATATACTTTCTTTCTAGAATAGAAATTAGCCTCATTATTATGTAAGCCAAAACATTCATAACCTAAGTCCTTCAACACATAAGCCGAAGACTCGCACACTGTATCCTGTAAAACACCCTTATATGGATATTCCCCAGCACCAAAGAATCTCATTGAAAGGCCAGTTAATACTTCAAACTCAGTATTAACAGTACCAGCACCAATAGTAGGAACAGTTAAAAAACCATTTGTATACTTTTCACATAGTGCATGCCAATTAGGAATTGGATCCTCACTTGTTTCAAAATAATTTACTCTACTAGGGTCAAAGAAAGACTCTAATTGCACAAAAATAATATTAGGTTTCTTATCCAAATCCAAAGTAGACTTGCCAACCTTATCAGTAGCCTTATTTACAATAGAATGAATAGTCAATTGTGAATAATTATTTGGCTCATCAACACCAGTATCCGTTAAAGTTACTGTGAAACAATAAGGGAAACCATAGTCCTGATATGCAAAGGCAATATTAGAGAAATATGATGATAAGATTTGATGATTTAAACAATAATCAGTATATTTACTAAAACCAAAAACAGCTAATAAAATACCAGGAATAGTAATGTAATATCTCATCTTACCCTTATACTTAGGACATCTAAAGATAAAGATAAGCACAAACAACAACAAGATAATAACTACCGCAATACCTATGATAATTTGTTTATCATTAAAGTACTTCTTAACAACACCCAAAGCCTCAGTAACATTTTTAATATCTGGCCCTGTTAGAGGTGTAACTCTATTAGAAAGAATAATGCCATTAGAAGCACCTAGTATTAGCCATGTAACAAAAACAACAAAACTTACAAGTCTTCTTTTTCTAAATAAGAAAGCAGCCAAGCTCCAAATGAAAATCATCATTGAATTGTAGAAGAATACTTGAGTAGAATTATCCATAAATGCAAGTGCACTAGCTACACTATGTCTTGAGAAAGCTTCAATGATAAACTCTACCACAAAAGACAATACGAAATGTAAAGCCAACGCAGCACCATTGCTCAATTGATGCTTAGCCTCTTGTTCCTTTAATATAACCCTAAACAAGAAAGTACTTTGTATTCTTTTATGCAAACCTATAAAAAAGTTCTTTATTATATTCAATATCTTTAAAATAAAATCTTTTACTTTAGTCATCGGATACCTCCTTTAACGGTAGTGTTACTACCGACTAATTATTATAGCCGATTATTTAAAATACTGCATATTATTTATTGTTTCGGACATTTTTAACAACCTCCCAGGTATAAAAGCGCTTAGCACCAATCCTTTGAATATAACCTTTCTCTCTTAGAGAATTTAATGATCTTTGAACCGTACGAACAGTTTTTAACATTCTTTCAGCAATTTCCTCTCGGCTTAGTCGCTCTTGCTCCATCAAAATCATCAGTACCTCCATCTCGTTTTTACTTAAATTGTCATAAGAAGTGACATTTTCAGTATTAGAAGTGACATTAGAAGTGACATTTTTAGGTTCATAAGTGACATTTTCAAGACTAGTAGTGACATTTTCAGAGTTAGAAGTGACATTTCCAGAGTTAGAAGTGACACTTTTAGTGTCACTATTAGCTACGATAATGTCACTACTGTTTATTACAGGCCTATGTATGGTAAACCTAAAGCCATTCTTAGCATTCTCATAAGAACATTCTATTCCTGCACTTTTGCATAAATGATAAATGCGCTTAAAACCACTACCAAATTGTTCTATCGTGCCATTTAAATATAAAATTTTAGAAATAGTATAATTTCTTATTTCTGATTCCGCGTTGCCTTCTATATATTCTTCTGGTGTATACTTACTTGCATATTCTCCAGGGCTATATATCGTTATCTTGTTTGGATAGATACAAATCTCATGATTGGTTCTGCCATTATACATCGCATGGGCAAAACTATTCGCAAGCACTTCCCTTATTACTGCCAAAGGAATCTCTGGAATTTCTTCTCTTTCTCCTTTAGAAATATGTGCTCTCCACCTCATGTTTTTAAAAATATATTCTTCTGCTATACCAACAAGATTATAAATATTATCTTCAATCATCTGCATATCTAATATATTCAACTTCTCATCGGTTGCGAAAATGCCCATCTTTAAAGTTACTGGCCTTGTATTACCAAACAAAATTTCTCCTGCATTAGTTAGATTGTCGCTATCAACCAAACCAAATTTCTTTAAAACAAGCGAAGAAGAATATTTGCCTTTGGGAATCCTGCCAATAGAAATGGCATGACGCCAAAAAGATTGCACCGACTTCTTATCGACTTGATTAGTTGTTGCCAAGGACTTTTCCTTTTCCCAAGTTCCTCTATACTTATCAACTAAGAAAAACTCTTTAAGTTCTTCTGGGCTAACTTCTCGATCTTCATCTGCTGTCCTTAGATAATACCTTCCCATAGCAGAATAAGGAACCTTAGTTCCACTAAATTCTATCTTAATTAGATGTTTATTATCGATTACAACCTCATCTATCACCGGATATATTTGCGGCTTAATCATTTCATACACAACTCTAGAAACATCTCTTAAAGATGAATCAGAAACCTATTGCCCTATCACATCACCATTTGGTTTTACACCAAAATACAGTACACCAAAGCCATGCTTATTTAACATAGTAGATATCGAAATCATCGCTTCTTTTAATTCTCCCGTTGATTTCTTGAATTCTATCGTTTCGTTTTCTTTTCCAAAATTCATATCAATTTCTCCTTCCACTTCTTTATTGACATGAAAAAGGGGAATTCCTACATCGATATTTAAAAATAATAATTTTTCTTTGAAAACGGGAGCTCGTGTTATAAAACGAACTCCCGTGTTGCGTATTAATTAAACATAATATTGAGCCTGAGCATGCCATAACTTAAAGTACTTGCCATCTTTATTTTTCAACAAGTCCTCATGACTTCCTTGCTCTACAATATTGCCATCCTCAAAGACAACAATCTCATCACAGAACTTACAAGAAGAAAGACGATGCGAAATATAGACAGAAGTCTTATCCACAACTATTTCATCAAACTTACTATAAATTTCCGCTTCAGCAATTGGATCCAGGACAGCAGTAGGCTCATCAAGAATAATGAAAGGTGCATCCTTATACAAAGCCCTTGCGATAGCTATTTTTTGTGCCTCACCACCAGACACATCAACGCCTCCCTCATCAAAATCCTTATAAATAATCGTATCCAAGCCTTCTTTCATGCTATCTAGTCTTTCCTTAAAACCAGCATCCACTAAGGCCCTATAAACCCTGTCCTTATCATAATGTATAGAACCTGCCACATTATAAGCTAAAGGAGCCGACAATAATTGAAAGTCCTGGAAAACAACCGAGAAAATATTAATATAGTCATCATAACGATACTTACGAATATCAATACCATTTAATAGAATCTCTCCCTCTTGAGGATCATACAAACGACACAACAATTTAATAAACGTTGTCTTACCACTACCATTTTCACCAACTATCGCTAGTCTATTACCCACTTTAAACTTCATACTCACATGACGCAAAGCCCAAGCTTCACTACCTGGCTTGAGAGGACAGAACGAATGTCATTTGAGTACGTCCGTTCTCGGAAACATATCCACTTCGCTTTTGGCACTATCGGTATACGGGAACATATCCAATCTCTCTCTGGAATGTATACCATACTTTTAAAAGGCAGAATAGCATTTTAACTTATGCTAC
>JALFIR010000077.1:0-5880 GCA_022776215.1 Solobacterium sp.
CTCCTTTCTTTAAATGACAAAAGATGTTCTTGTAAGATTATTGTCACTTAAATCAAAGAGTAAATGCAACTTGAACTTCCTAAAAGACTTAATTCAATTTTGCCTATCTTAAAGTGGAACTTAACTTTTTACTTCAGGATACATTTGATATTGTATTCATCAATATAATCAGACTTAACATTTAAAAATGATATGATAAAATCACTCTTAGGGCTCATAGGTTTCTCCTTCCATATTTGTTTTTCCTGTCAGTTAAACATTATACGGAAGGTTTTTTAATCTATAAAGCCAAACACACATAATTTATAGTCACCAACACACCAAAAAAGTGGCTATTTTCTAGCCACATAAAAATTTATAGTCTACCAACACCCACACGAGAAATTAGAGCGTCAATAAAAAGACACTTGTGCCTTTTTATAATTTCATGAACTTGTCTACGTCAAGTACAAAGATTGTAGCACCTCCAACAGTTACTTCAATTGGCATTGGTGAGAATTCACCTGACATGAATGATGCGGTAGATGGGGCAATTTCAGTTCTTCTTTTTGATTCTTTTCCAATGATTTCAATTGCGTGATCTACTTGATCATCTTCACATCCAACAATTAGTGTGGTGTTACCTAATGATAGGAAACCACCTGTTGTTGCTAGTTTTGTAACTTGAAATGAGTTATTGTTCAATGAGGCGCTTACTGAAGCAGAGTCATCGTTAGATACGATAGCTAAAATAAGTTTCATAGGGATTTACCTCCTGTTACCTTAATTATAGATTAAAAAGATAATATTGTATAATATTTAGGTATGATAAAATTTGAAAAAGTTGCTAAGACCTATAAGAATGGTACTCATGCGTTGTATGATATTTCTTTAGATATCAATGACGGTGAATTTGTTTATATTATTGGTGAAACAGGTTCTGGTAAGTCAACAATGATTAAGATTCTAGATGGTGAGGAGGTTCCTACTAGTGGAAGAGTCACTGTAAGTGGCATTAGCTTAGATAAGAAGGCTAAGAATAGCATTGTTGATGTAGGGAAACTAAAGAAACGTAAGGTTCCTTTGTATCGTCGTAATATTGGTGTTGTTTTCCAAGATTTCCGTTTATTACCAAAAAAGACTGTGTTTGAAAATGTTGCTTATGCGATGGAAGTAGTAGATACTCCAAAGGATAAATTAAGACCTAGAGTTAGAGAAGTATTAAAACTTGTTGGCTTATCTGATAAGTCTAATTCTTTTCCTAGTGAGGTTTCAGGTGGTCAACAACAGCGTACAGCTATTGCCAGGGCTATAGCTAATAAGCCTAAGATTCTTATTGCGGATGAGCCTACTGGTAATCTAGATCCTAAGAAGAGTAATGAAATAATTAAGTTGTTTGAGAAGATTAATCGTGAGGAGAAGACAACTATCATTATAGTTACTCATGATATTGAGACTGTTAGAAAGCATCCTAAGCGTACTATTGAGATTAAGGATGGTCATATTGTCAGGGATAAGGCTGATGGTATTTGTGATGTAAGGACTACAATTGATAAGGCTGATACAGAGACTATTAGCTTGGGTGATATTGAGAGTTTAAAGTTGATGGAGGATGATAAATAATGTTCCGTCGTTTTTTTAGACATGTAAAAGAGGGCTTTGTGGGTGTTGGTAGACACTTTGGCATGGCTGCCAGTAGTATTGCCACAGTTACAATTACTCTGTTGTTGGTAGGTTTCTTCTTGATACTTACTTATAATTTGAATGTAATTACTAAGGATATTGAGGGTTCAATTTCTCTTAGTGCTTTAATTAGCTATGATATTGATTCTAGTGCTACTGTTGATACTTTAAAGGGTCAAATTGAGAGTGTTGATGGTGTTAAGAGCGTTGAGTATCGTAGCAAGGATGACGAGTTTACTTTTTATGTAAACATGTATCCTGATATGAAGGAGTTCAATGAACTTTATCGTGATCAAAATCCTTTCCATGATGCATTTTTGATTAGTGTTGAAGATGGAGATAAGTTACAGGCTGTTAAATCAAGTGTAGAGGCTATCAATGGTATTGATTCAGTACATGATGGTGGTAGTAATACTTATTTGTTGATTGATGGTTTGGATAAGGTTAGATTCTTTGGTGGTATCTTAGTAGTTTCTTTATCAGTGTTGGCTGTTTATTTAATCTATAATACTATTTCAATCACTATTAGAGCTCGTGATACTGAAATTTGGATTATGAAGAATGTTGGTGCTAAGAATAGTTATATTAGAGGGCCTTTCTTGGTAGAGGGTATTATTATAGGTGTTCTTGGTTCGATAATTCCAATTGCGGCAATGGTTGGTTTCTATTTATATGTATTCAATACTTCAGGTGGTAATTTACTTGGCGTATTTACTTTAGTTAGTCCACAACCTTTCTTATATTACTTATGTGGTGGTTTGTTGGTACTAGGTATTTTAGTAGGTTTTATTGGTTCTTATTTGAGTGTTTCAAGACTATTAAGGAGCAAGCGATGAGAAAGAATATATTCTCTTTGTGTTTAGTTTTTTGTATGGTCTTATGTACTATTAATTACAAGACAGTTACTGTTATGGCAGGGGATTGTGATTATTCGGATTGCGATGAGAATGATAAGACTTGTAAGCTTAATAACGCAAAGAAGAAGCAACAATGTCTTCAAAATGAGATTGATAATGCCAAGAGTAATCAAGAGGAATATTGGAAGTTGGCGTCAGAGTGGGCTAAGGAAGCTGAGACTTTGAATGAACAAATTGCAGAGTTGAAGCCTCAAATTGAAGAGCTGACTGTCAAGATTGATGAGCTTCAAAAGAGTATTGAAGAGAAAGAAAAGCTTGTTTCTGAATTAAATAATAGAGTGTTGTCTCGTATGGCTTTGTCTCAGGGCACGATGCATTTTTCACCTCTTTTAGATTTCTTGTTGGGTTCTAATGGTTTTGCGGATATGCTTAGAAGGTTATATGGTATTGAGGCTATTAATGCCAAGGAACAACAGGATCGTAAGGAACTTGAGGATGTTATCGAGTCTTTGAATAAGGAAAAGGCAGAGCTTGATTCATCTAAGCAAGAATTAGATAATAAGATGACTGATTTAGAGATTAAGTCTAATGAGGCTGAATATAAGAATCAACAGGCTATGATTGCTTATAATGAGGCTAGTGATATTATTGCAGAGTATCAAAACCAATTGGATGAGCAGACTAAGCTTATTGCGAATATCAAGTTAAGTTTAGATGAACTTAATCAATTAGATCCACAGAGTGGTTTTATATCGCCTGTGCCTGGTTCTAGTATTTCAGCTAATTTCCCATATTATCCTGCAAGCTTTGGTGGCGGTGTTCACTTGGGTGTGGATTATGCGGTTAGTGTTGGCTCAAGAATTGTGGCACCTGCTGATGGTGTTGTGGTTATTTCTGATGATAATTGTCCTACATGGGGTTATTTGGGTAATTCATGTGGTGGTGCCGGTGGTGGTGTCTCATATGGTGGTAATCAGATTTATTTTTTATGTAGTGTTAATGGTAAGGTTTATGCGCTTACTTTCTCTCATTTATATAGCGGTTCTTTGATTGGAACTGGTGTTGTGACAAAGGGTACTCAATTGGCTATGGCTGGTAGTTCTGGTAATTCTACTGGCCCGCATTGTCATATTGAGATGTTCTTGTTGGGTGATGGAGATAATAGTGATTTGGCTACTTATATTGATATGCTTAATAATGGTAGCTATTCTAAGTCGTTCAATTGTGGCTGGGGTGGCGCAGGTTTAAATACTATATGTGAAAGAAAAGGTAGTGCACCTTGTCGTTTGAATGGCGCAAATTATTTGCCTTGATGAATTATGGAAAAAGAGAATACAGTTAGAATTAAATTGAAGAAGGAGCCTTTGGGAGAAGAGCGAATTCTTGTTGAGAAACAGAAGAAGCAACGTAAGGTGTTGACTATTCTTTGTGTTGTCTTGTTTGTGGTTGGTATTGCACTTGGTGTTTTAGCTAATGAATTACTAACTAATAAACAAAATGAGGCTTATTCTAAGTCTGATGAGATAAAGAAGATTATTAAGAATAATTGGTTGTATAGGGATGATTATGATGACTTGGATAAGTTGTTAGATAATCAAGCTTATTTGGGTATGACTACTTTTAGTGATGATCCTTATACGATGTATATGTCTAGCGTTGAGGCTTCTGATTATTATAATAATCAAATTAATATGTCTTATGTTGGCATTGGGGTTACTTATGTGCCTGGTTCTTTTGTGATAACTAGGGTTTATAAGAATTCTCCTGCAGAGATGGCTGGTTTTAAGACTGGTGATATTCTTGTTTCTGTTAATGGAACTGAATTAGAAGGTAAAACTAGTGATGAGGTTAAGTCTTTGGTTCTAGGAGAAGAGGGTAGTGTTGTTGAGTTTACTATTAAAAGAGATAGCGAACTTATGGATATAACAGCAGTAAGAGGAAGTTTTGAGCAGACAGTTTATGCAAGAAAGCTTGATGAAGATACTGTTTATTTAGAGCTTATGTCTTTTGGGGTTAATAGTGGTAATGAATGCATCGAATATTTGAATGAGTATAAGGATTGTTCAAAGATTATTATTGACTTAAGAGATAATACCGGTGGTTATGAGACGGCAGTACAGGAGATTGCGGGTTTGTTCTTAGGCAAGGATAAAGTGGTTATGCATAAGAATTACACTTCTAAGAAGAAGGATACAGATTATACAATTTCTAATGCATACTATGATAATTTTAAGGATTTTGTGATTTTGACTAATAACTATACCGCTAGTGCTTCTGAAGTGTTGACAATGGCTTTAAAAGAAGGATTGGATAATGTGACTATTGTGGGTACTAAGACTTATGGTAAGGGTGTTATGCAGTCTAAGTTTAATATTAGTGATGGTAGTTCTATTAAGCTTACAGTAGCTTATTGGACAAGTCCTAATGGTACTTCCATTAATGGCGTGGGCATCACTCCTGATGTGGAGATTGAAAATCATAAGGCTTTAAGTTTTACTGGTGTTAATTTTGATGGTGAGACTTATAAATATGATTCAGTTTCTACTTATACCAATATTGTGCAATATGCCCTAGACTATTTGGGTTATGATATAGAGCGTTTTGATGGTTATTTTGATTATAGTACCAGGGATGCGTTGATTGAGTTTAAGGGGGATTACGGGCTCGAATCTGGGCTCGAATCCGGGCTCGAATCTAACGGGGTGTTAGACAGAGATACTTATGTAGCTATTATATCTAAGATAATTGAGGCTAAGAGTTTAGATTTAAGTAAAGATGTTCAGTTAATGAAAGGCAGGGAATTATTAGGTGGATAATATTTTAACTTTATTAACACCAAAGAATCTGGTATGTTACCTTGATCATGATATGACTTTAAGACAGGCAATTGAGAAGATGAGGGTTCATCGTTATACTGTTATTCCAGTTCTAGATTCTAAGACTGGTGTCTATATCGGTTCAATTGCGGAGGGTGATTTGTTGTATAACGTCATCGGTGAAGAGAGTGTTTGTATCAAGGATTTAGAAGGAAAGTATGTGGCGGATGTGATTAGACCTAATTATATTCCGGCTATGAAGATTGATACTACTATGAGGGAATTAGAGAATTTGATTGTGGTTCAAAATTATGTTCCTATAGTGGATGATCGTGATATTTTGATGGGTATTGTGACTAGAAAGTCAGTTATGCAGTATTTAATCAAGAAAATTGATGAAAAAGAGCTGAAGTAAAAAGTTAAGTTCCACTTTAAAGCCTTCAAAAGAAATAGGTGAATTTACTCTTGGAATTACAGTGTTAATCGTATGATTGACACTGTTTTTATGTGTTGAATTTACTTTTATTGGTACAATAAATACAGAA
>JALFIR010000014.1:0-13889 GCA_022776215.1 Solobacterium sp.
TATCATCGGTGGTCTATTCTCAGCAATTTCAGAAGTAAAAGCTCAAAGTGATATAACTACACCTTTATATCCAATTGGTGTAAATGATGTCTTTGGTCAAAGCGGAAAAGCGAGTGATGTACTAGATAAATATGGTTTAACTAGTAAGCATATTGTTGAAAAAATTAGGTAAAAAGAATAGTTCTCCTTATTCATTTTATATAGCCACATTATGTGGCTTTTTTAATTTCAATATATCATTTACTTCAATATCTTTTCCAACGCATAAGCTATGCCATCATGATCGTTATCACCACAAATCATATCAGCCACTCCCTTAGCTTTATCTTGACCATTAGCCATACATACACCAAGACCACAATTTTTCAACATTGTAATATCATTCTCTGCATCACCAAAGGCACATATTTCATCAATATTAAGACCCAGCTTATCACAAAGAACTGTCTTAATAACACTACCCTTATCGATACCCTTATTAGTAAATTCATAGAAGAAATCAGCAGAGAACACTGAACACAAATCATCAAAGCCTTCACTTAACTTATCTTGATTAGCTCTTAAATATTCAGGATCTCCATAAGTTAATACCTTAGGTGTATCGTGGTCTAAATAGCTTACTATATCTTCTACTTCATAAATAAGCAAGTTATTCATTCTAGTCTCATACTTAAGGACATTAAAAGGCTTATCACGATAAGTAATTGTATTATTGAAACAATCCTCACATATTACATGATTATCTTCTTCTAACACATAAACAAGCTTATCAAACTTAGACAAATGCTTAATTAAATCTTTAGCTCTATCCTTATTCAAGAAATTGCTAAAATATTCATGTTTACCATCTGCACTACTAACCCTAGCCCCATTATAAGAAATAAGTAAACCATCATGCTTATCAAGCTCTAACTCCTTCACAAACTTACTCAAGCCATGAGTAGCTCTACCGCTTGCTAAACAAACCCTAACACCGTGCTCTTGTGCCCTTAAGATAGCTTCTTTAGTCAATGGCGTAATAACCTTTTTAGAATTGGTAAGTGTACCATCTATATCAAATATCAATGTCTTAATCATTGCTCCATTATAGCAGTTAAAACGGTTGTTTAAACAACAATATTAAAAGAGGTACTATGACCTCTTCTAACTATCTATCCTTATTTTTCTCTTTTAAACAGTAAGCACCAATACCCAACCATACAACAGTCAAAGTAATCAGCAACACCTTAGAACCTGTAGGCAAAGGACCCAAATCAGTACTCAAGTTACCTATTTGATCCAAACGATACAAAGACCTTACATCCTCAAACAACTGATCAATAAAGTCGCCGTCTACATCCTTACCTCTTCTAGCACCCTTAACAGTTTCCTCAATCAATTGACCAGCTGCATTTCTTAAAGAAGCCGAACCATTAAAGACACTAGTAGTAAAAGTATTATCGATATTATCAATTAACAACTTAACAACATCAATCTTTATACTATAATGCTCAAGATTATCTTCGCCACCTCTACTCAAATAATCCTGATAACTAGGGTCATCAATCGCCTTAGTAGTAACTGGAATATAGCCTTCAGTCTCACTATAACTAATTTGAATATCATTACTCAACAAATATTGGGCAAATATCCAAGAAGCCAACACCTCATCCACGTCACTCTTATTAAAGATACAAATAGAAGGACCCTGAGAAATCATTGTAGGATTATCCGCGTCTTCTTGAGGAACCTCCCTTACAACCGTTTCAAACCTAACAAGCTTCTCTTCAGGAATATCAACCAACGGTGCATCGCTTCCCATCCAAGTAGCCCCAGCTGTTGAATCCACCGCAAAGATACATTGCCCTGCATTCAAGAAATTAGCTGGATAACTAGAAATCTTAAAAGTAGAGAAAGCCCTAGACTCTGCATGCTTAGCAATCTCTAACAACAATTCCTTAGTAGTATCATTGAAAATTTCGATATTACCATTATCATCAGAATAACCAGCACCACTTTGTCTTAAAAGCTGAATCATCATATTATCAGTAGACTTATAGATAAAAGGAATCATCGTCTTTTGACCATTAACTAAGAAATTACCATCCTCATCCTTAGCCATAGCCTTCTCACTAACCTCAAAAATGTAATCCCAAGTTACCACATCAGGAATTTTATAACCCAACTTCTCCACAAAATCCTTATTAATATATAAAGCCTCTGTAGACCTCATAAAAGGCAAGGCATACTGATGTCCATCGATCACTCCCTCATTCAAGAACTTAGAAACAATCTCATCCTTACTTGGACCATCAAACTTTATTTCGCTACCACCAAAACCATACTTAGCATCATCCATCAACTCATCAAGTGGCACAACCACATTATTACCAGTCAAATAAGTCGCAATATGATCAGGATAAGTAATACATACATTAGGAGTAGTATTAGTAGAAATATTAGTAATTACATCATTATAAATTTGACCATAATCAGTATATAAAGACAAATTAACCTTGATATTTGGATAAATAGCCTCAAAATCACTAATAGCCTTCTTATAAATAGCTACCTGATTCTTATTACTATCATTCTTCGCCCAAAAAGTAATCTCATAAGTCTTACTAGAATCATAGTCTTCAGGAACTGTAAAACCCGTTGTTTTAGCTTGACCATGACAAGCTGTTAAACAAAATAACACTAGAAGTAAACAAATAAACTTCCTCATCCCTTTGTACCCCCTCTAGAAACACCTTCCATAATCTTCTTATGGAAAATCAAGAATAAAACAATCAAAGGAATCGAAATAAGAACTACCGCTGCCATCATAGCTGGCACATTCTCCCTACCAAAACCACTTTCTCTAATTGTCTGAATACCATTAGAAACAAGGAAATACATCTCGTTATCCGTAATAAGCCTTGGCCATACATATGCATTCCAACACTCAATAACCTTAAGAATAATAACCGTCACAATAGTAGGCTTACAAATAGGAATCATAACCTTAAACAAATACTTCAAATCACTAGTACCATCAACCTTAGCAGCCTTATATAAAGAATCCGGAATCTGTTGGAAATTCTCCTTCAACAAATAAATATAAAAGACACTAGTAACACTTGGAAGAATCAAACCCGTAAAAGTATTTCTCAAACCCAAATTTGTAATCGTCACAAAATTTGTGATAATAACAAGTTCATTTGGAATCATCATCAAAGAAAGAAAAGCCGTAAAAGTAAAATTCTTACCCTTAAAATCCAAACGTGCAAATGCATATGCCGCAAGCACCACCACAATCAACATTAAAGCTGTAGTAACTACTGTAAAAATCAAAGTATTCAAGAAATATCTTGCCAAAGGAACCGCTGTAAAAGCCTGTGTGTAATTCTCAAGTGTTGGATTAGACACAAAGAACTTTGGAATATATTCACCATTATAAGTACCATAACTCTTCAAAGAAGTTAAAATCATCCAATAGAAAGGGAACAATACGATAATAGCCCAAACACCCAAAAAGATATAAATTATAGCCTTCAAAAGACCATCCTTAAACTTAGCCTTCTTATAATCCGTATTATTCATAATTAACCCTCTTTGAAGTCAACAAATTAATCACCGTAATTGTTAATACTATTACAAACAAAACAATCGCAGCCGCACTCGCAAAAGACGGATAACCACCAGAAGCACCATACAACATATCATAGATATAACCTACAATCGTATTCATACCAGCCGCATTCAAATCCGTACCAAATATCGCAACCACATCACTATAAGCCTTAAAAGCTCCAATAAAACCAGTAATAATCAAGTAGAAAATCATCGGTGAAATCATCGGTAAAGTAATTTTAGTGAAAATTCTAAACTTAGAAGTACCATCAATTCTTGCCGCCTTATATAAGTCCTGATTAACACTAGCTAGGGCACTTGTAAGAATCAAAATCTTAAAAGGTAAAACTACCCAAATAGTATAGAAACACAAGACAAACATCTTAGCCCAATATGGTCCATCAATAAAATCAATTGAACTATAGCCCAATGAATTAATAAGCACGTTGACCAAACCATCGGAATAAGCTGTCTTCTTAAACAAAATCATAAATACCAAACCAACTGCCAAAGTATTTGTAACATATGGCAAGAAATAAATAGTCTGGAATAAATCCTTTAACTTCTTAATTGAATTCAATGCCAAAGACACCAACAACGCAAAGCCAGTTGACAAAGGTACTGTAATAATAACCAAAATAAATGTATTTTTTAACGCCTGTAAAAAATAAGGATCACGAAGCACATATTGATAGTTATAAGCACCTACTCCCTTATAAGTACCAGAGGCAAAATTATAAGCCTCCTCAAAGGAATAAACGAAAACATCAATAAGTGGATATACCATAAAAACGCCAAGAAAAACCAAAGCCGGCAACAAGTATAACCACGCTTTATAATTGTTTTTCTTAAACATCTAAACGCTCTTCACTTTCTTTATCAAAGACATAAATCTTACTAGGCTTAATCTCAAACTTAACCGTCTTTGAATCTTCATTAACTACAGTATCACTTGGAATAATAGCTCTAACATCCTTATCAGAAACACAATGTTCATTATAAGAAATCACACTATGATCTCTTCCCATAACATCCCTTCTAATAAAATCACAAGTTAAGACACCACGATCGCTTACTACTAACCCTTCTGGTCTAATGCCAACATAAACATCTCTATCACTAGACTTAAATTCCATAATCTTATCATCACCGATATAAAGATGATTATCCTTAATCCTACCATCAAAGACATTAATAGCAGGAGTACCCAGAAACTTAGAGACAAACAAATTACAAGGATTATCATAAACATCCTGTGGCTTACCAATCTGTTGCACAATGCCAAGTTTCATAACCACAATCACATCAGAAATAGACATAGCCTCCTCTTGGTCATGAGTAACAAAAATTGTAGTAATACCTGTTTCCTTTTGAATACGCCTAATCTCCTCACGAGTTTGTAAACGAAGTCTAGCATCCAGGTTACTTAATGGTTCATCTAGTAACAACACATTAGGAAGCTTAACCAAAGCACGCGCAATTGCCACACGCTGTTGTTGGCCACCAGACAATTGCTTAGGATAACGATCCATATACTCTTCAATCTGAACAAGCTTAGCAGCCTCAATAGCCTTAGCCAACATTTGTTCCTTAGATAATTTATCTTTACCCTTTAAATTCTCAAGTGGAAAACAAATATTCTCCTTAACAGTTAAATGAGGATACAACGCATAATTCTGGAAAACCATGCCAACACCTCTATTCTCAGGAGGCATTTCAGTAACATCCACATCATCAAAATAAAGCTTACCAGAAGTAGCACCCTCTAAACCACAAATTAGATTTAAACAAGTAGACTTACCACAGCCTGAAGGACCCAACAAGCCAATCAACTTACCATCAGGAATCTCAAAACAGAAATCATTGACGGCCGTAACATCCTTACCAGACTTAGTATTAGCCTTAAACACCTTTGTTAAGTGATCAAAAACAACCTTCATAACTACTCCTTATTGCCAAGCTTTAAATTCACAAACTTCACAATACTTGTCAAAGTTTGTTTAGGCACAAATCTAGTTGCCACAGCAGCACTCTTATACAAGATACCATCAACACACAAACCACCACCAGCATCAACCTTACGCATACCAGAATCAGCTAATTGCTTAACATTTCTTGTGAAATACTTCTTCTTAACATTAGACATAGTCACATTAGCACGATTCCAGAAATTAGTATCAATAGGACCTGGACAAATAGTTGTAACCTTAACATTATATGGCTTCAACTCTTCTCTTAAAGCTAATGAGAAATTAAGGACAAAGGCCTTAGAAGCATAATAAACAGCCATATAAGGACCTGGCATAAAACCGGCAATAGATGCGATATTCACGATATGACCAAATTCCTTTTCCTTAAAGTAATTACCAAAATAATAAGCCAATGTCATAAGACCCTTATCATTTAAGTCAATCATCTTTTGAAACTTCTCAACATCACCATCAAGGAACAAACCAAAATCACCAAAACCGGCATTATTCACAAAACAAGAAACATTTAAATTATTAGAAATAACATAATCATAGACAGCCTTAGCGCCATCATTCTTAGATAAGTCAGAAATCAAAGTTAAAATATTGACATTAAAATCTTCATTAATTTCTTCCTTAGCCTTCAACAACTTCTCTTCATTTGTTGCCACCAACAACAAATCAAAGTCTCTCTTGGCAAATCTTTTGGCAAATTCCTTACCAATACCAGAACTTGCCCCTGTAATAACAACATAGCTCATAAATTATTCTCCTATCTTTGCGTATCGTCTTGCGATCCAGCTACATACACTATCCAATCCTGGATAAATTACTCTTTCTGAAATATTAATATAATCAAGCTTATCTCTTATTTCTAATTTATTTTCCTTAGGAATTATTATCTTATATAAAGAAGAATCCTCTTCTACTAAATCAGATATCAAAACTTTAGAATTAGAACAAATAGAGAATAAAGAATACTGATTAATCATTCTATTATCACCACTTGCAGGCTCAAAGAATAGAAAGAAAGGATCTGAACTTAAAGCTTCAAGTTCACCCAAATTCTTCGCATTCCTCTCCAACAAACTAACTGTAAAAGAACTCATATCTCTTTTAATTAATTCAGACTTTAAAGGCTCAGGCATCCTTTTTAAAGATTCATTAGTATCAATACAGTAGATAGCACCATCCTTATCATAATCATTTAAATTAACAGTCACAAAATGAGCTGCCACCAAAGGTGAATAAGTCCAATCTAACAACCTTGTAGGAAGACCAAAGTGCTGACCGGTCGCCAACATTTGCCAGAAAGAATTAATATCCTTTAGTTCATCAAAGCCATACTTCTTAAAAGACCTGATAATATTCTTCTCTAAGTTAAGATTATGACCACATTCACGATTAAGAGTTGTAATCAAAGGATAATTATCATCAGAAACCCCTCTATAAACATAATCATTACGATAACGGTGTATCTTACTATCGTAACAATCCTTAAATACTAAATTTTGAAGTTCTTCAAAACTATGAATAACAACCTCTCTCATCTACAAACTCCTCGCTATACTTTCAATTTTATTTAAACGATGCTTAAGACCTGACTTAGAAATAGACTCCCCATATCTTTCCATGTACTCATCACACAATTCATTTAAAGAATAATCCTTACAATCAAGTCTTAAATCAATGACATTCTTTAGCTTCTCATCCAACTCTTTATACTTATCAGCCTCTTTAATCGCCAACATATAATCTATCTGTTCGTTGGCAGCTTTCAAAGACTTCATCTCATTGGCAATCTCACAATTATCGATTCTAATAAGCGAATGTTTAAAATCTCTTTCAATTCTAGCGTCCTCAAACTCCAACAAACAAGCAGTCGTACCAATTAGTTTCAAGAAATCCGAAATCACTTCCGCCTTCTTTAAATAAACAATTTGTTTATTCCTTCTTGTAGAAATCTTAGCCTCGATATTAAACCTTGCCAACAGCTTAACCACAAAGTTGGCATGATCAACATCATTTAAAGCCAACTCCAAATGATAATTCTTATTCATCGGAGAGTTGCAAGTACCATAGGCTAAGAAACAACCAGCCAAATAATTCTTAGCACAACAGTTCTTCGCAACCGTCAAATAAGAAGGATGCGACAATAAACCGTTTTTATACAAGCCAACATCTTCAAGTATCTCGATACCACTTCCAAGTGTCTTAACAATATAAATATTATTCTTCTTTAAATTATTCTTCTTAATAACACTTAATTCGGTATCCACCTTATACAATTTCTTTAGAAGATAAACAATACGCTTCTCACAAGTTGGATTCTCACTCCTAATCAGAAGCTGCATCCCCTTGTTAGAAATAGTCAAAGAAGAGGTCAACTGTAAAAGGGCACAAAGCTGTGCCTTCTTACAACAATCATCAACTTCAATAGAAGCTATCTCTTGTTTTATAGAACCTGTAAAAGACATTAAAGCTTCTCCAGTAATGACTTAACAACTTTTCTAATCTTAATTGGACTATGTCTTACATTATTCTTAGAAAAATCTAACAAACTTCTAGAAATAACCTCTACACCATTATTTCTTTCATCCTTAACTTCAATTGCCTCTTCCACAATATATCTAGCTAAAATATCCTCAGGAATCTTATCCTTATGAGTAACCACTAAATCAAGTGGTACATTATGTCTTCTAAAGGCATCCACATGCTCCTTAAGATTATAATTATAAGTCTCACCCCTTTGAGTCATCGCATTGGCAAAATAGATCTTCTTAGCTTTAGACTCATTTAGCGCATCATTAATATCCTTAATAATCACATTAGGCATTATCGAAGTATATAAACTACCAATACCATAAATAATCAAATCAGCCTTAAGTATCGCATTAATAGCTTCCTTATTACCAGGCACATCATGATCATAAAATACCTTATCAATATGCATTAACTTAGAAGGAATATTAGCCTCACCCTTTTCAATAGAACCATCCTTATATTTCGCATATAAAGAAATAGTATCCAAACTAGAAGGAATAACCCTACCCTTGGTCTTCATCATCCTACCCATTTCCTTAATCGCAACAGGCAAGGAACCATTATTAATCTCAATTAGTGCAGCCAATACTAAATTACCTAAAGAGTGACCCGAAACATCACTATCATCCTCACCCTTAAAACGATACGCAAAAAGCTCATTAAATTCTTTGGAATCAGATAAAGAAACAAGGACATTACGAATATCACCAACAGCTGGAATATTATAAAGTTCTCTAAGCCTTCCTGTAGAACCACCATCATCCGCAACCGTAACAATCGCACATAGTTCTACATCCTTAAGATTCTTAAGACCCTTCATAATAGTTGCCTGGCCATGTCCTCCTCCAATCACAACTACTCTTTTCATCTCTTGTCTAGCTCCCTATGTTTAATATGAGAAACATATTTATTCTTATAATAATCATACAAATAGTTCGCAATAGTAACACTTCTATGTTGACCACCAGTACAACCAACACAAATTGTCAAATGACGCTTATCGCCATTGTTGTCATAAGCCTTCAACATGAAATCAACATAATCGATTAACTTCACAATATATTCTTGTGTCATCTTAGAATTAAGCACAAAATCCCTAACTTCTTTGTCTTGCCCAGTTTTCTCTTTTAAATCCTCAACATAAAAAGGATTATCTAAGAAACGCACATCAAAAATCACATCACAGTCCTTAGGAATACCATTCTTAAAACCGAATGACACAAAACTCAATGACAAGTTCTTATCTTCAATATCATTCAAAGCCCTATTAATTTGATCCTGAAAAGCTCTAACAGGAAGATTAGTAGTATCAATCAAGAAACCTCTATCCTTATATTTGTATAGAATATTCTTCTCAATATCCAAAGCCTCAGATAAAGTATCTGCCACATTGTTTGTTAAAAGTGGATGAATTCTTCTTGTGAACTTATAACGATTAATGATAGTCTCCTTATCCGCATCAATAAGAATTAAAGTCACTTTAAAATTAGTATTAGTTAATAAAGTAACTGCCTTATCCAAGTCAAAAGGAGATATTGTCAACACAACATTTTGATACTTAAAAGAATCATCATTATCGATTAAATTAATTAATTCCTTTAATAGCTCTGGAGGGTATTGGTCTATACAACGATAGCCCTTGTCTTCCAAATAATTAGAAGCAGTGGTTTTACCAGCTCCGCTAACTCCACTTATAATAACAAGCTTTTTCATAATACATTCATTGTATCACACGCTTATTTGTGTACCACCACTAATTGCCAGCCTGTATCTCTAAGATAATATCTCTAAGTTCTGCCGCTCTTTCAAAGTTTAGAGCCTTAGCAGCTTCATTCATTTCCTTAGTCAAATCCTTAACCAACTTATCCTTATCCTTGGCACTATGATTCTTCTTTTTCATATACTTAGAAATATTCTCTTTATTCTCTTTACCATGAATAACTTCAGCCACTTCCTTAATAATAGTCTTAGGTACAATCCCATGTTCTGCGTTATAAGCTTCTTGAATACCTCTTCTTCTATTAGTCTCAATTATCGCCTTATTCATTGAATCGGTCATCTTATCTGCATACATGATTACCCTGCCATGGGCATTACGAGCAGCTCTACCAATAGTTTGTATAAGTGACTTTTCGCTTCTTAAGAAACCCTCTTTATCTGCATCTAAAATAGCTACTAAAGAAACCTCAGGTAAGTCCAAACCTTCTCTTAATAAGTTAATGCCAACTAAAACATCATATTCACCTTTTCTTAAATCATGAATAATTTGACTTCTCTCTAGTGTCTTTGTCTCATGATGTAAATAAGCTACCTTTAGATTTTGTTGTTTCAAGAAACTAGTTAAATCCTCCGCCATCTTAACCGTTAAAGTAGTTATCAAAGTACGTTCATTGTTGTCAATGTTCTTTTTAATCTCTTCCAACAAGTTATCAATTTGTCCCATTGTCTTCCTTACTTCAACACTAGGATCAAGTAAACCAGTAGGACGAATAATTTGTTCAACCACTTCACCAGCTTTTTCTAATTCATAATCACCAGGAGTAGCACTGATATAGATTCTTTGCGCATCAATCTCTTCAAACTCCTCAAACTTTAGTGGTCTATTTTCTAAGGCACTAGGTAGTCTAAAACCATACTCTACAAGAGTCTCTTTTCTTGCCCTATCACCATTAAACATGCCCCTAATTTGAGGTAAAGAAACATGGGATTCATCAACGACAATTAAAAAATCCTTTGGAAAATAATCAAACAAGTTATATGGTCTTTGCCCAAAAGTTCTATGATCTATATGCATCGCATAATTCTCAATACCAGGACATACACCAGTTTCTCTTAGTGCCTCTAAATCATAACGACATCTTTGTTCTAAACGTTCATACTCTAATGGTTTATTATTATCCTTATAATACTTAAGTCTTTCCTCAAGCTCTTTCTCAATACCCTCACAAGCAATATTGATATCCTTCATATCTCTTGCATAGCCTGTTGCTGGTGGGAAGACATATAAAACATAGGCATTGATAATATTTTTAGTAAGAGGATCAATCTCACAGATTCTCTCTATCTCATCATCAAACATTTCAATACGAACAATTATCTTATCGTTATGTCCTGGTACCAGCTCAATAACATCACCCTTAACCGAAAAAGTACCACGTAAATGATCTATATCATTTCTAATATATTGTCTTGCGATAAATCTTTTAATTAGCTCTTGTCTATCGATTGTTTCCCCTACCTTCAAAGTAAAAAACATATCCTCATAATTAGTAGGATCACTACTTGCATAGATACAGGCAACAGAAGCTACAACAATCACATCACTTCTCTCTAATAATGAATTATAAGTAGACATTCTAAGCATATCTATTTCATCATTAGTTACTGCATTCTTCTCGATATAAGTATCAGTCTTTGGCATATATGCCTCTGGTTGATAATAGTCAAAGTTTGAGACAAAGTATTCAACGGCGTTGTTTGGAAACAAGGCCTTAAACTCTGAATATAATTGTCCAGCTAAGGTCTTATTATGAGCGAATACTAAAGTGGGTTTGTTTACTTCTTGTATTACATTGGCCACAGTAAAAGTCTTACCAGTACCTGTAGCCCCTAGTAATACTTGTTCATGTTTGCCTTCTTCAATGCCCTTAACCAACTTATCAATTGCCTTGGGTTGATCTCCAGTTGGTTTATATTCACTTACTAATTCAAATCTTCCTTCTTTATACATACATCTCTATTAAATGCTTCCTCGATATATTCACAAATATCTTTCGCAACATATAATCCTTCACTTTCTTCTAAAGTGATTGGAAGTGTCAACATTAATTCTTTATATAAAAGCGACTTAGCCATCTTTAACTTACTTGGATCTTTTAGATAATATTCTTCTAAATATTTATTACCAGCTAAGAAGCCATCACTTTCTTCAATAGGTAGTTGATACTTAGGAATAAACTCATATTCCATTCCCTCATCGTTGTAGTAGATAGTATCACTTAGCTCTTGCCTTATAAGAGAATCTAGTAATAAAGCCTTCGCATTCTTAAAACCCTCATGACTTAAATAATTATTACAGATATCTACATATTCTCTTAGATTCTTCTTATCTAAGATGGATACTGCCATTAGTTGTTTCTCTTTTGAACCACCAAGATATTCAATGATTTCTTCATCACTTAAACTATGTGTCTTAATATCTACAGCCAGACTATCCTTAATCTCATTAAGCTTTTCTTCAAAGTCTCTTGGAATATAAGCTTGACTTAATTCATCATCAACTATTCTTCTAACTTCATCTTGTTTATTATCTTTTAATAATTCTTCTATTTTTTTTAAAATTTCATCATAATAATTCATGACTATATGATACATCTATTTTATAATTAATTGATACGGAGGCGTACCCAAGTGGCTGAAGGGACCGCACTCGAAATGCGGCAGGTCATTAACGTGGCGCATGGGTTCAACTCCCATCGCCTCCGCCATTTAACTTTATGAATTTTATTAACTCTTATAAAAGACTAGAACAATTATGTAATGACATGTTTGATGATAAACATGGTATTTCTATTTATATAGACAAAATGATTAACACTAGTAATGGTTGTTATTATGTTGACAGTTGGAACGAAGACTTAAAAAAGCTTAAGCATTACCGTTGGGTAAGAAACAAAATTGTACATGAACCTGATTACACTGAAGAAGATTTATGTGAACATAATGATGAAGTATGGCTTAACAACTTCTATAATAGAATTCTAAATCAAAAGGATCCTCTTGCGTTGTATCGTAAACAAACACATAAAACCCAAAACAAAAATAAACGCGTATCTATAAAAACAAGCCAAACATACGTGCAATATAAAGAACCATCAAAAGTATCACCAATTTTAGTTACATTGGTAATTATTGGTTTTATCATCATGATGATATTAAGTATCCTTTACTTTTTTATGTCATGATAAAAGAAGAATTAATCAGCAAGCTTAATGCCAAAAACTTATTTGACAATAAGTTATTAGATAATTTAACTCCAGGTACTTTTTTTATTCTACAAACAATTCATAAGTATCTTTTTAATAATGTCTTTGACTTTGCGGGTAATCTTAGAACAGTTAATATTGCCAGGGGGAATTTTCTTTTTGCGCCCTTAAATTATTTAGAGAACACACTACAAAATATCGACAAGATGCCTCAATCTACATATGATGAAATAATTGAAAAGTATATAGAAATGAACATTGCCCATCCTTTTAGAGAAGGCAATGGTACAAGCACTCGTATATGGTTAGATCATATTCTAAAAGAAGAACTAAATAAAGTGATTAATTGGACTAAGATAGACAAACAATCATATTTAAATGCCATGATTGATAGTCCTATTGATGACACTAAAATCAAAGAATTATTAAAAATTTCTTTAACAAGCGACATCAATAATCGTGATATTTATTTAAGAGGTATTGATCAAAGCTATTATTTTGAAGATTTAAATGAATACACACTATCAACCAACAGAATAGCTAAACGCAGCCAAAACGGTTGCCATTAAAAACGTCAACCGTTTTGGCTTCCCGGACTTATGGCATAGGGACATTATTGAAAAATATGTTTATGTAAAGCATTCACTAGATATAACTTGTTATAATGATGAAGTATTAAAGGAACATTTTAGATGAATAAGAAATTATTATGCGTTTGTGCATTATCGCTGTTATTAACGGGTTGTGGTAATTTAGCTACTAGTAATGTAGCCGATGGTGAAACCGTTACAATCGA
>JALFIR010000056.1:0-3838 GCA_022776215.1 Solobacterium sp.
CTATTGCAAGCCTTATGAGTTTTTGGTTGATTTTAATAATTGTTTAAATAAATATATGAACGAATTAACACTTCTTGGTAAGGGTAGAGAAAGAGAACTTATGTTTAATATTGAGGATGAGATAGATAATTTATTTGAAAGCGATAATGATAAGAAGAATCTTATTTCATTTATTATAGGCGGTTCTATTCATGTGCTTGAGAAGAACAAATTATTTGATAAGGACTATGATTATGAAAATGTTAATAAACAATTAGAAGAATTGTCTAAGTCTATTCTTTCTTTACATGATAAGAATTAAATCCAACATATCCTCAAAAGTGTTGGTTGTCTAGTTCTGTATTTATTTTTACAATTAAAGTGTAATACAAGCAAGTTCTCTATCATAACTTATATAGAATCAAGGGGGTAAAATATGAATGTTCAAGTAATTAATTGTCCTAACTGTGGTGAAAAACTAGTATACACAAAGAATGATGCTTTGTTTAGTGATAATAAGTTTAGATGCGACAAGTGCAATAAAACTTATATTGAAAAATTTAATATGTTATTTTTTATTATAGAGATCTTTATTATATTGAAAGTGTCAGAAGCTTTTTCAATGTTTATTGTTAATAATCTAGCCTTTATTACTCACAAGGAAGTAGTTGGCTTTATTATAAAGCTTATATTAGTTTGTTTGTTCGGATATATCGAGGCAAAGAATTCTAATTTGTTAGTAAAGTTAGGTTTAATTAAATTAATAGAAATCGATGATTATGACAACAAAGCTTGATGAATATCAAGCTTTGTTTATTATTAAAGAGCGATTTTCTCGCTCTTTTACTTTAAATTATTTAGCCTTTTTTCTTTGGAAATACTTAATAAGTTCAACTAAAGGAATAATTGAAACAGCTAAGGCAAGAGAAATCGCATATTCTTCTATACCAATAGGAGTAAAACCAAACGCATTAGCCAAGAAAGGAATTTCAATTACACATGTTGTAAGAATCAAAGATGCGATCATACTAAGAGTTAGCATCTTATTATGATTGCCTTCTAATGACATCTTAATAACAGAACCTCTTTGGCTTCTCATATTAAATGAATGGAAGATTTCACACATTGACATTGTAAGGAAAGCCATTGTAATACCTTCTTCACAATCCTCGATATGCATAAATGCCCAATATCCTGATTCTAATCTTTCACCAATAAAGAAAGCAGCTAAAGTTAAGATAGTAACTAGAGCACCTTGATATAAGGCATCAACACCTAAACCACCCGCAAAAATACCATCTTGCTTACTACGAGGACTTCTATCCATAATGTCCTTTTCAGCCTCTTCAACACCTAATGCTAGGGCTGGGAAACAGTCAGTAACAAGATTGATAAACAATAAGTGTGGAGCTCTTAGAATTGTAAATGACAATAAAGTTGCAATAAAGATACTCAATACTTCAGCTAAATTACTACCAAGTAAGAATTGAATTGCTTTTCTGATATTGTCATAGATTCTTCTACCCTCTTCAATCGCAGAAACAATTGTCGCAAAGTTATCATCAGCCAATACCATATCGGCAACATTTTTTGTAACGTCAGTACCAGTAATACCCATGCCTACACCGATATCAGCATTCTTAATACTAGGCGCATCATTAACACCATCACCGCTCATAGAAACAACCTTGCCTTGTTTTTGCCAAGCCTTAACAATACGAGTCTTATGTTCAGGTTGTACTCTTGCATATACACGTAAGCTACTTACTCTTTGATCAAATTCTTCTTCACTTAAAGCGTCTAGCTCTAGGCCTGTAATAGCTTCAGATTCATCATCACAAATACCAATTTCCTTCGCAATCGCTACAGCTGTATCCAAATGGTCACCTGTAATCATAACTGGAATTGTACCAGCCTTTTTAGCTTCCTTAATAGCAGGAATAACTTCAGGACGAACTGGGTCAATCATACCAGTTAAACCAACAAAGATCATATCTTTTTCAATCGCAATAGAAGAAACTTCCTTTGGCATATCATCATGCTCAACATAAGCAAGAGCTAAGACTCTTAGAGCATTATGAGCCATTTCCTTATTAGCCTTCTTAACTTCTTCTTTTAGCTTAGTATCAAGTTTTACAACCTTGCCATCAACTAAAATGCGATCACATCTATCTAATAATACATCAGGAGCACCCTTAGTAAATTGTAAAAAACCTTTTTCTGTCTTGTGAATAGTAGACATCATCTTTCTAGATGAATCAAAAGGGACTTCACTAATTCTTGGTAACTTCTCTAATAAATCATTTTGGTTTAAGCCTAGCTTTAAACCATAAGCTACTAAAGCTGCCTCAGTAGGTTCACCAATAACTTCGTTATCATCATTAACACTTGCATCGTTACATAAACTCATACCCTCTGCAAGCCACTTCTCATCACCAAAATGTTCAACAACAGTCATCTTGTTTTGAGTTAGAGTACCAGTCTTATCAGAACAGATGATTTGAGCACAACCCAATGTTTCAACTGCAGTTAATTTTCTAATAATGGCATTCTTTTCACTCATCTTAGTTACGCCAATTGACAATACGATAGTAACTACAGCTGCAAGACCTTCCGGAATTGCTGCAACAGCTAAAGAAACTGCAACCATAAAGACATTGATTACTTCAGAGAAAATTGCCACAGTATCACCACTTGCCAAGATTTCTCTATGCATAAACAAAGAGAAGACAAAGATGAAGACGCAGATACCAAGTACTAACTTAGTTAGAATCTTAGATAATTCAGCTAACTTAATTTGTAAAGGAGTCTTTGTTTCACTCGCATTAGCAATCGCATCTGCAATCTTACCAATTTCAGTATCCATACCAGTAGCAGTCACGATAGCCTTACCACGACCATAGACAATACTACTACCTGTATAAACCATATTACTTCTATCACCTAAGGCAACCTTAGTTTCAGTTAAATTTAAAGTATCAATAATCTTTTTAACTGGAATACTTTCACCTGTCAAAGAAGATTCTTCAACTGTTAGAGTAGCACTTTCAATCAAACGACCATCAGCAGGAATCGCATCACCTGCTTCTAGCACCATCACATCACCAACAACTACATCTTCAGTACTGATATGTGTAATCTTGCCATCTCTTAATACCTTACATGTGGCTTGAGACATCTTTTGTAGGGCATCAATAGCCTTTTCAGCCTTTGATTCTTGTAAAACACCAAGAATCGCATTGATTAAAACAACAATCATAATAATCAAAGTATCAGTTGGAAAGAAAGTCGTGCCATCCATCTTAGCCTCATAAGCAGATGTGAAAGCTGAGATAACAGCCGCAACAATCAAAATGATAATCATTGGATCATTTAATTGTGCTAAAAACTTCTTCCAAAGTGGATCACCCTCTTTTTCTTGTAGTTTGTTCTTACCATTTTCACTTAGACGCTTATTAGCCTCAACAGCACTTAAACCATCTTTAGTAGTCTTAAGCTCTTTGATAACTTCATCGCAACTATTCTGATAAAAATTCATACTTCCTCCTAAAAAATAAGGCCTTCAGTAGACCTTAACATCTACCAAAGGTCTTGCATCAACTATTTATATGTTGTCTATTGCCGGCTGAATACCTCAACGATTTGACGACAATAGATGGACAAGCCATAGCTACTCCCCAATGGATATTCAATATTATATCTTATTTGTTAAAATAATAAAGAGGGAGCGCCAGTTCGGTGCATATAACATAGTTAGGTGAAACTCCTAACCTGGTAATTCCTAGCAAGAAGCCAGTATCTAGCCTTGGACTTATAATCGTGAGGTTATAGGTTAAGCGTAGGCAAGAAAGACTTAGAA
>JALFIR010000016.1:0-29815 GCA_022776215.1 Solobacterium sp.
AAGACAAGAAGCTGGCTCTGTTAAAGAGCTTGATGAAATACTTGATGATTTAAATAAGAAGAAACAATAAAAAAATAAGGCTTAGGGACAGTACATGCCTAGGCCTTATAAAGTGGTATCATTTTAACTTGTGTTCTACATCATTTTCAGTAATTATGTTAAAGATGGGGTTGTCAACAGAAAATGTCACACGCTCAATATGTTTGAAGTTGATATTCTTGTTTCAAGTGATTATCTCAAGCTTCGATGATAAAACCAAAGAAGATGATCTAGTCCGTTTCTGCTTATATCAATTCCAGTTTCTTCTTTAAGTTTATCTATAAGTTTATCTATAGCATCATAATAAACTTTATAACAATCAAAATTATATTTTTCTTCATTTTTAAAAAAATCCAAATAGTAAGGTAACACTTTTTTAAGTATGCTATCATAAATTGGGTAATTATCTTGTTTGTCGGTACCTTCAAAAATATAAAAGCATGCATAATGACAAAACTTGCTTGCAAAAGAAAGATTCGTTCTAGAACGGTTTCCAGTTATAGTTTTCTTTGCAATTTCATTAACTAATTTGAAATCATATTTTTCTGGGTCTTCAAGATTTTGATATAGTTCTTTTTCAAAATTTATTATTCTTTGAGTTATTTCATTTCTACCACAACCATCAGCATTCAAATGGGTGCTATTTTCACGATCAACGGCCTCTACTGCCCATTTAATAATTTCGGTAATCCGCAATTATTGGCTGAAACACTGCTTTCACCAGCTGTTTCATAATTGCGGTTCACAATTCTTTGACAGACATCTACATAATTTAACTTATGCCCGAAGTTCCTGTCTCCATGTGCGTTGTTTAGGTTTCGATGTACCTCACCGTACCTTTTTCATAAAACTATAAGCCTAAAAGCCTTAGTCCTTCATTTCTAATGTTTACTGCTGCGTTAATATCTCGATCATGAGTAGCACCATAATTTGGACATTCCCATTTTCTGATGCTGAGATTTTTAACTTCTTTGTTTACACAGCCACAAACCGAACAAGTTTGACTACTAGGATAAAATTTATCAATTTTAAGAAGTTGTTTTCCTTGCTCTTGTAATTTATAGTCAAGCATTACAGTAAACATTCCCCATGCATTATCTAAAGTAGCTTTGCCATTTCCAAAACCTTTATTAGATAAAGACTTCATGTTTAAATCTTCAATGCATATAGCGTTATAATCTTTTGAAAGTTCTGCACTTAGCTTATGAAGGAAGTCTTTTCTTTGATTTGCTATATGTTCTTGAAGTTTAGTTACTTTAATAAGTTGCTTTTTGAAACGATTAGATTGTTTTTGACCTTTTTTAAAGCCTTGTTTTAATCGTAACTTTCTTTGCTCACTTTTTAACTTAGCTTGTGCTTGTCTAAAGTAATGTGGCATATTTACCATAAAGCCATTATTGTCAGCATATAGCCCATCAGATTTATAATCTAGCCCAACAACTTGATTTTCGTTGATGGTGATAGGCTTAATATCTTTTTCAATGCTATATGTTATTGACACATAATACTTATCATTTACTTTAGAAATAGTTGCATACTTGAAGTCATAATCTTTCAACACACGCTTGTCTGAGCACTTCATCCAACCTAGAAATGGCAATTTAACCATTTGTTCAGTAGAAAGATAATCAATACACCTTTTGTTTGTGGTGGTGTAAGAAGCCTTGCTTTTCTTTTTGCTTTTAAATTTTGGAAAACTAGTTCTTTTAGTAAAGAAGTTTTTAAAGGCTAAATCCACTTGACGACAAGCGTACTTTAAGGCTTGCGAATCTGCTTCTTTTAACCAAGGAAGATAATCTTTCATAATAGGTAATAAGTTTTGCATATTGTTATAAGTTAAATGTTCTTTTCTTCTGCTATATGCCTTTATATTTCTGTCAAGCATATGGTTATAAATAAAACGACATGAACCAATTGTTTTATCTATTTTTGCTTTTTGACTATCATCTGGATAAATTCGCATTTTTAGTGCTTTAATTATTTCCATTTGTTTAAAACCTTTCTAATTTTTCAACCTTTCATTTCGGATACCCATAATTTCTTCAAATTTGCAATTATTAGGATTTTTTGGATCAACAAAATATTCTTTTAGTTTAGTCATCCAGTAAGCTGTAGAACCATTAAATTTTATCTCGCCTTTATCATTTTTAATAGGTCCTGCTTTAGCATCGATTGAGAGTTTATATACTGGATCGTAGCTCATCATAGCTTCAGCAATAGCTACATTGTCCCTAGTTAATTTTGCTAATTTTTTATCTCTAAAAATAACCTCTTCAATCATTTTACTTTTTGCTAGATTTAATTCTTCTTGAATAATATTTACCATTATACTTTCACCTCTATAGAACTTATACTCTTTCGTTTAACAAATTCTTATATATTTATTTTCTAAGCATATACTTTATGTTTTTACTACCACCAAATTGGATAAGTTTTCCCTCATCAACCATCTTTTTTAAAATGCGACCAGCACTAGATTGACTAAGTCCCATTAATGTTTCTACTTCTTTTCTAGTGATACTTTGGTTATCGTTTAAATATTTTAACAAGATATTTTCATCACAATATTTCATCTCAGGAGATGAAATGTATAAATTATTGTTTTGTTTATAATTAATATTAGGAAGAATAATCTTAAAAGAATTATTTGTAGTTATTATTTCAGGCTCACAGCCACTCAATTCATAAGCATCATATATTTTCTTAATACCAGTTCCATAAGCTTCGATTAATTTTAAACGATAAAAAATATTCGCAAGATTCGGATTTCTAGTATCAGATAATCCATTTTTTATATCTTTTAGCTCATATCCTGGCATTAATCCACCTACAGAAACTATTTCAAGCCTATCTTTATAAATACTAATGAGTGTGCTTGCGCTATAAGAATAGTCTCTATGAACTATGGAATTCAACAAAGCTTCTCTAAGTGCTTTTTCTGGATAGTCTCTTGTATCAATTCTCCATAATTTATCAAATGTAGAACGATTATTATTATATTTATCTATAAAAGAATAAACATCTTCTAGTTGTTTTAATAAAGAACCAGAAAATTCATTTCTGTCTTTAAATAAAGATTGATCATAATCTTCAAAAACAGCAGCCTTAATAGTATATGGGCATTGATCTGATAACAGTAAACCAAGATTAGTATATAAGCCATCATTAGAAACTAATTTTAATGCTTGTTCCTTAAAGTCTATATTTCTATTTTTAAATTCATTCTCACATGAATTGAAAGTCAAATCTTGATTAATAGATCTTAATGCTTCGTAAACATCACCATCTGTTTCTTTAATCATATTTCTAATAGTGCTATCGCTAGCAGGAATAGATGAAAATCCATGTCTAATATATACGCCTTCAGGTCTTAAACCTTTATTTGCTAAATAATATGGTCTATTAGTGCCTCGTTCCGCATCTATTGATAAAACTTCTTTACCATCAAAATTAAGAGTTCTATAACTAACAAACATACTTAAATCAGGTTTAATATTATCGTGAACCATGTTAGAAACCTGTAAACCAGATTTATCACTATCTTCTATTCCGACTACTTCACCATCATCACTAACACCAATATAAATCGTGCCACCTTCACTATTGGCAAACGCAACAATTTCCTTCTTAATAACATCAGTGACAATTAGTTTTAATTCAACAGTTTCACTTTCTTTAAACTTCATATTAAAGTCCTTTCTTTTCTAATCATATTTTAACCTTTCTAATCATTTTAATCAACATATGGTTAGAAAAAGAAGGAATCATGCTCCTTCTTCTAATTAATTATTTCTTATCCTCTAATAATTTCACTATCTTATTCAAGGCAACTAGTTCATCACTAGGCTTAGCATCTTCCTTTTCTTTTTGTTTCTCATGGACTAAAGAAGATTTAAACTTATTAATAGCTTTCACAACCAAGAACAAACACAAGGTAACAATCAAGAAATTGACTATATTTTGTATGAAAGAACCATAATTAATAGTTACTGCATTATCGCCTGTACCCTTTAAAACAAGCTTTAATTCCGAGAACTGTACATCACCTGTTAAAACCGCAATTAATGGCATAAAAATATCATTGACTAAAGACGACACAATTGATGAGAATGAGGCACCAATAACAACACCTATCGCCATATCTAGGACATTACCCTTCATGGCAAACTCTTTGAATTCATTGAAGAATTTTTTCATAATAAAGTTCCTCTCTTTTTTAATAAGATTTTATATAATTTTCGATACTTTTAAAATATAAAAAGCCTCAGTTATTAAACCAAGGCTTAAACAATTATTTAGATAATTCTTCCTTCTTCTCTAATAAAATCTTATAAGATTCTTGATACTTTGCAAGTTTATCCTTTTCTTCATTAACCTTAGCTTCTGGAGCCTTAGCTAAGAATTTTTCATTAGAAAGAATATTTGTAGATCTCTTGATTTCACCCTCAAGTCTTGCAAGTTCCTTTGTGATCTTTTCAAGTTCTTCTTGTTTATTAACTACTTCAGACATCTTGAAAGAAATCTTACCAGCAGAAATTGGTCTTACAATTGTTTCATCATCAATAGAATCAACAACTACAAGTTTTGTCATTCTAAGTAGAATTGACTTATCTGAATCACTTAAGTCAAAACCCTCAACTTGTAATTCTAATTCCTTAGAAGGCTTAACATTATTCTCAGTTCTAAGTTCTCTACTAGCCTTAATGATTTCAAGTAAAACATCAACATGTTTTGCACTATTTTCATCACAATCCATCTTTTCAGGCCATAGAGCTGTACAAATTGATACATCCTCACCATGAATTGCTTGGTAAAGTTCTTCAGTAACAAATGGTACAAATGGATGAAGCAATCTAACAATTGCATCTAATACATATACTAGTGTATCTAATGTTTTATGTTTTAACTGCATATCATCGCTATTTAAAGCAGCCTTAGTGAATTCAATATAAGAAGCACAGAAGTCATCCCAAATAAATGATTCAAGTTCATTACCCGCAATAGCCATCTCATAACGATCAATGTTCATTGTTGTCTTATCAATGATGTTGTTTAACTTATAAATAATCCAGTTATCAGTATCATTAGTTAATACTGGTTTTGAATACTTATAGTCTTCATCAATATTCATTAGTACGAATCTTGTCGCATTCCATAGTTTATTAATAAAATTCCAAGAAGCTTCAATCTTTTCAACAGAGAAGTTAATATCATAACCTGGTGTTGAGTTACAAGTTAAAAACAATCTCAATGAATCATAACCATACTTATTGATAACATCGATTGGATCAATACCATTACCAAGAGACTTAGACATCTTACGACCCTTATCATCTCTTACAAGACCATGAATCAGGCAATCCTTAAATGGTCTATCATGCATGAAGTAACGAGATGCAACAGCCATTCTAGCTACCCAGAAGAAGATAATATCATAACCTGTAACAAGACAATCAGTTGGGAAGTAACGTTCAAGAAGATCAGTCTTTTCTGGCCAGCCTAATGTAGAGAAAGGCCATAGAGCACTTGAGAACCATGTATCCAAGACATCTTCATCTTGAACATAGTTTTCAATATCTTTTGGTGGATCATATTCACAATATATTTCACCTGTATCTTTATGATAATAAACAGGAATTCTATGTCCCCACCATAATTGTCTAGAAATACACCAGTCTTCAATATCTTCTAACCAACCAGTAAATGTCTTTTCAAAACGCTTAGGATAGAAGTTAATCTTTGTATCTTCATTTTCTTGATGTTTTAAGACATCATCAGCCAATGGTTTCATCTTAACAAACCATTGCTTAGAAAGATAAGGCTCAACCATTGTATCTGTACGCTCAGAGAAACCTACTGAGTGTTCAATTTCTTCAATCTTAACAAGTTGACCTTGTTCCTCAATTCTTTTTACTGTTAAATCCCTGCATTCATATCTATCCATACCTTCAAACTCACCACACAACGAGTTCATAGTAGCATCTTCATTCATACAAACAGGCATCTCTAGATTATGTCTTAATGCGATTTGATAGTCATTAGGGTCATGAGCTGGAGTACATTTCATAGCACCAGTACCAAAGCCAATTTCAATATATTCATCACCAATGATAGGAAGAATATCGCCATTAGCTGGATTGATGCACTTCTTGCCAATCAAATGACATAGTTTTTCATCCTTTGGATTAACTACAACACAAACATCGCCAAACATGGTTTCAGGTCTTGTTGTAGCAACATCGAATGTTTCATCACTATCTACAAGATGATATCTGAAGTAATACATCTTACCCTTAACATCTTTATGAACTACTTCAATATTACTTAAGGCAGTCTTAGCAACAGGGTCCCAGTTAATTACTCTTTTACCTTGATAAATTAAACCATCCTTATAGTAGTCTACAAAAACCTTAATTACAGCCTTAGATAAGCCTTCATCAAGTGTAAATCTTTCCTTTGAATAATCTACACTTAGTCCAGTCTTTGCCCATTGTTCCTTGATGAAAGCAGCATATTCATCTTTCCATTCCCAAGCCTTCTTTAAGAAACCTTCTCTACCTAGATCATATCTAGAAATACCTAGTTCCTTAAGTCTAGCATCTACTTTAGCTTGAGTTGCGATACCAGCATGATCCATTCCTGGTAGCCATAGACAGTCATAGCCTCTCATCCTCTTGTATAGAATGATTGAATCTTGTAAGGCATTATCTAAAGTATGACCGATGTGTAACTTACCAGTTACATTTGGTGGTGGGATAACGATACAATATGGTTTCTTTGAAAGATCACCTGCTTTGAAGTAGCCTTCTTTTAGCCATTTTGCATACTTACCTTGTTCAACTTGTTTTGCGTCGTATTTTGTCTCTAACATAATTCTCCCTTTCATGAAAATAAAAAAGGTGATACAAGGGTGCAAATGCACGGTACCACCTTACTTTTTAACTTAAACTCTTAACGCGAGTAACGTATTATCTTACTACTATTTCAGATAATAAACTCCAAGACTACTTTTCATCTTTCTTAACGTATTCTTTCCAGCTACCAGAATATCTCTTTGTGTCTACAAGAAAAATTACTTCCTTCTTTTCTCAGTCTTTAAAATTATAGCTATAAAGCTTATAAAAATCAATTCTTATTAGTACGATGATCACTAACAATAAAACCATTTGAAGTTAAAATATTAGTAACTTTCATATCATCTGTTTCATCAGTTCTGATAACAATCTGCAAACCACTATATCTTGTCACTATAAAGTGAGTAATATTGATATTATGCTGTGCTGTAACAGTACCTAGTTTTTGTAAGATACCTGGTTCATCCTTATCAATATCAATTACTACTCTACTGCCCTTGGCATAATAACCCATTAAATCAATGAAAGCGCCAAAGATAACTTTTTGTGTAATAATACCAACAATTTGCCCATTATCCTCGACAACTGGAAGACAAGTGATATTATGTTCATTCATCTTTTCAGCAGCTTCTTCAAGTAAGGCATTAGGGCCAATAGTATGAACATTTGTGATCATAATATCTTTACATGAAGTCTTATTTAATAACGAATTAATTTCATAGACAGACAAAGTAGTTGCCTTAGATGGGGCAAAGTCAGCCAATGTTGATCCTGTAATAAGTCCCACTAATTTACCATTACTACAAATAGGTACACGATGGAAATTGCCCTTCTTCATCACATCAAAAGCATCAGTAATTGAATCAAAGGGATTTAAAGTAACAACATTTTTAGTCATCCAATCTTTAACGTACATAATTATCCTCCTAAATAAGCTTTAGAAACGGCATCAGAAGCTAATAGTTCCTTGCCGGTACCACTCAATACAATCTTACCTGTTTCCATTACATAAGCTCTATGAGCTATTTCTAGAGCCATCTTAGCGTTTTGTTCAACAACGAAAACAGTAGTACCATTATCATTAATTTCCTTTATTATCGCAAAAATTTCCTTTACAAGTAAAGGTGATAAACCCATAGATGGTTCGTCCAATAAAAGTACCTTAGGATTAGACATAAGCGCCCTACCCATTGCCAACATCTGTTGTTCGCCACCAGATAAAGTACCAGCTAATTGTTTTTGTCTTTCTTTTAAACGAGGGAATAATTCAAAGACATGATTTAGATTATCTTCAAATAACTTTTTATCTTTACATAAATAAGCACCTAATGTTAGATTCTCTAATACAGTTTGAGAGGCAAAGACATGTCTACCTTCTGGCACCTGTATTAAACCCAAAGATACTATCTTATTAGCAGGAACTTTTGTAATGTCTTTACCATCTAGAATAATAGAACCACTCTTGGCTTTAATTAAACCACTTAGTGCATGCATAGTAGTTGTCTTACCAGCACCATTGGCTCCAATAAGCGCAACTATTTCACCATCATTGACTGTAAAGTCAATGCCCTTGACGGCTTCAATAAAGCCGTAATTTATATGTAAGTTTTCTACTTTCAACATGTTAATCTCCTAAGTAAGCCTTAATAACTTCAGGGTTGTTTTGAATCTCTTGTGGTTTACCTGATGTTAAAACTTGACCAAAGTTAAGTACTGTAATCTTTTCACAAACTCCCATAACCAGTTTCATATCATGTTCGATTAAAAGAATCGCAATATGGAAATGGTCTCTTATAAATCTAATCGTATTCATAAGTTCTTCAGTTTCGGTTGGGTTCATACCAGCAGCTGGTTCATCTAATAGTAATAAACAAGGATTAGTAGCTAGGGCTCTAGCGATTTCTAGTCTTCTTTGAGCACCATAGGGAAGTGATGAGGCGTTTAGATCTCTAAAGTCTTCTAGTTTAAAGATTTTCAATAAATCCAAAGCCTTATCATACATTTCTTTTTCTTGTTTGCGATATTTTGGTGTCTTAAAGATTCCATCTAGTGTTGAATAAGTGATGTTGTTATGAAAGCCTACAAGGACATTTTCCATAACGGTCATCTTATTAAACAAACGAATATTTTGGAAGGTTCTAGCAATACCTGCCTTATTCACATCAACAGTTGACATATTCTTAGTATCAACACCATTTAAGATAATACTACCTCTTGTAGGTTGATATACTTTAGTCAAAAGATTAAAGACAGTTGTCTTACCAGCACCATTGGGACCAATTAGACCGTAAATATCATTCTCTTCAATTTTAATGTCAAAATTATTAACGGCAGTAAGGCCACCAAAGTCGATTCCTAATTTTTTAGCTTCTAGAACACTCATGTTTAGCCCCCTTTCGTTTAATAAATGACATCAAGGCATTTTTATAATTATCTAAATAAGACATCAATATCTTATTGTTAGATAGAATCATAACAAGTATTAACACAATCGCATAGGCAATCATTCGATAGTCATCGAATGATCTTAGGGCCTCCGGTAGGACAATTAATAATGTAGTAGAAATAATTGTACCTGTCATATTACCTAAACCACCAAGTACAACATAAACAAGAATTAGAATAGATAGGTTAAAGTCAAATTTAGTAGCTTTAAAGCTAGAATATCCTAGTCCATAATAAGCTCCTGCCATACCTGTAATAAAGGCTGATATCACAAAGGCTAATAACTTATATTTAGTAATATTAACACCAAGTGAGGTAGCGGCTATCTTGTTGTCTCTGCAACTTTGAATAGCTCTACCACTTTTTGAGTTAATTAGGTTATAGATAATAAATAAAGTAAATAGTATTAAGATAGCACCACTTAAGAAAGTAGAAAGCTTATGAGATACTGCAGCACCCAAAGCACCTTTAACAAGTAGTTTACCATCTGGTAATAGATTGGTATTATCAGTAATAAATGACATATGTAAACCATTTGAATCAACACCTACATATAGATTTAAGAAAAGTGTTTTAATGATTTGGCAGAATGCAAGTGTAACAATAGCTAGATAGTCGCCTTCAAGTTTTAGTACTGGAATACCAATAATTAAACCAAAAATAGAAGATATCAAGCCTCCTACAAGGATTGAGATAAACAAGGCTAGTGTATCTGGGATATTGTTTCTAAGTAAACAAGCAGCACAAACTATACCTGAGAAAGCTCCTACCGCCATAAAACCAGCTTGTCCTAGGCACAAATCACCTAAATAGCCTACAAGTAGATTTAAGGCTAACGCAGCTACAATATAGGCGACTGTTGGAACTAACAAGGCGTTCATCGTAGAAGATAAAGAGCCTGTTCCATTTAAGATAGTAATAAGGACATATACAAGTATTACTAATAAATAAGAAGTCAATGCTTTTTTATTTTTCATCTTATACTTTCTCCTTTACTTTCTTACCCAATAAGCCAGTTGGTTTAAATAATAAAACTAGAATCAAGACACCAAAAGCAATGGCATCAGTAAGTTCTGATAGACCATAGGCTTTTACAATTATTTCTATAACACCTAATAATAGGCCTCCTAATAAGGCACCAGGAATAGAACCGATACCGCCAATTACAGCCGCTGTAAAAGCTTTAATACCAGGCATAGAACCTAGGGTTGGTGTTACGGTTGGATAGGCTGCGCATAACAATATGGCAGCTATTGCGGCTAAACCAGAACCAATAGCGAATGTTAATGAGATTATATTATCAACATTAATGCCCATTAAGGCAGCGGCCTCTTTGTCCTCACTACAGGCTCTCATAGCTTTACCAATCTTAGTCTTTTTGATAAATAGATTTAATAGAATCATTATTACGATACATACAGTAATCGTGATTAACATTTGATAGCTTAGTTTTAGTTGATCATTAAATAAGTTAATAGAACCATAATCTAGGATGGTTGGAAAAATTTTAGCAGCTGATCCCCATATCAAAAGAGCTAGGCTTTGTAGGAAATAGCTGACACCAATAGCAGTTATAAGAACAGCCAAAGATGAGGCTTGTCTTAAGGGTTTGTAGGCCAATCTTTCAATAATTACACCTAGTAAGGTACAAATAATTATTGAAATAATAAGAGCTATAGGAAGTGGCAAATTAGCTCTATAAAGAGCTACAAAGGCACTATAGGCACCAATCATGATGACATCACCATGGGCAAAGTTTAACATCTTAGCAATACCATATACCATGGTGTAACCAAGGGCGATGATTGCATAGATTGAGCCAAGTCTTATACCACTAATTAGATTTGATATAAAGATCATAAATTCCCCCTTTATAGTTTAGTAAGAAGTTGCCAATTGGCAACTTCTTACATAAATGTTTAATTATTCAGCAGCAGTAAGCTTGCCATCTTTTACTTGGAAAGCAAGTGGAGCCTTAACTACAGCACCATTTTCATTCCATGTCATGTTAGAACCAGTTAAACCAGAATATGTGAAACCACCTTGGAATGTCTTGCATAATAGTTCACCCATATCTTGAGCAGTCATATCAGCAGTTGCACCAGATTCAACTAAAGCATTATAGATTGCGTATACTACATCATATGCATCAGCAGCGAATTGGTTTGGATTATTACCAGCTAAAGCATTGAACTTAGATACAAAAGATACAGTAGCATCATCAGTTGCAGTATATGCGAATGGTGTTAAGTAATAGAATCCTTCAAACATTGAAACATCAACACCTTCTTGTTCTAGAGCTCCATCAAAACCATCTACACCAAAGAATACAGGACTATAGTTAGCGTTCTTACAAGCCATAACAATCTTTGTATCATTTTCATAGTATAGAGGTAAGAATACAAGTTCTGCACCCTTACTTTGAGCATCACTAACACCAGTTGTAAAATCAGTTGCGTTATCTGATGTGAATGAATAAGTTGATACGATTTCTAAGCCTTTAACTGCAGCTTCTTTAACAAAAGCATCATATACACCTACTGAGTAATCTGAATCTGATTGAACAAAAGCAGCAACCTTAGTAGCTAATTTGTGTTCAGCAATATAGTCAGCAGCAGCTGTACCTTGTTCAGGATCGGCGAAACACATTCTATATACATAATCCTTACCAGCAATGATATCTTCAGCAGAACCACTTGGTGTCATAGCAAATACACCCGCATCATTGTAGCTATCAGCAACAGCTAATGATGAACCAGTTGTAGTACATAACATACTTACTTGCATACCCCAGTCAGTTAATTGAGCATAAGCCTTATTGGCTTCTTCACCATCACCCTTATCATCTAAGAATTTTAGTTCAAGCTTTAAACCATTCTCACCAGCTTTTTCATTGATTTCATTAACAGCGACTTGAGCACCATATTGAACAGCTAGACCATATTGTGCATACTCACCAGTTGTTGGACCAGAACCACCAATCTTAATAGTGTTTGAATCAACACTATCATCACCTGTTTCTTTGTCAGAGCCACATGCACATAATGTCATTAGCATTAGTACACTTAGTAAAACGACTAATAATTTTTTCATAAAACTTCCCTCCCTAATCGTTTTTAATCTATAGACAAGCTTTAATAAGCTTTTCTATTAATAAAATAAAAGGATGGTCGATAGCCCATCCTTAAAAATATTTCAAATAAAGCTATCTTAATCATGAAAAGGTTACTGCGCTAAGTAACATAATAATAATCACGATAATAATAGCTAAATAGCAAGGAGAATAGTGAGAGTGTTCTTGTTTTAAATAAAAGTTCATGTATGTTTCTCCTTCCATGAACTTATGTTACAAAAATAGAAAATACATGTCAACAAATATTTTCATCTTATTTTCATAGATATGTAAATATTTACATTTTTACTTGTTTAAACAAAATTCTTGTACACACGACTGTATATTGGGTGTATAATTTATAATTTTCACATAAAAAAAGATTTAGCTCTTACACTAAATCTCTTTCGCTTTGTATTAACCTAATTTGTAGAATACAGGACTACTACCACTCTTGAGGTAGATGCTTCTAATTACAGTAGTGCCATTGTAGTTACCATGTAATGCTTGATCGCCTCCTAAGTAGATTGCCCAGTGTTGAGCACCCATACCACCATCAGCGTAATAGATTAAGTCACCAGGGGATGGACTATCAGTTTGGTAAATGTTACCAAGTGAATTCCATTCACCAGTAAATGCTTGAATAAATAATTGACAGATATAGAAGCAATTACCTGGTGTACCTACAAGGCCATTAGCGATTGACCACACATCACCACCAGCTAATTCACTCATGTTAAATGTATAAGTTGATCTTGAACCACTACGGCTTAATTTTGCTTGCTCAACTTCATATTCTTCAATGGCGATATCTAATTCACCTTGAAGCTTATCAAAGTTAGCAGTTGCAACTTCTTGTCCCTTTGTCTCAAGAATGTATTTAGTATTTGCACTATCCGCAAATACGAAGTCTTTTTCCTCATCGCTAGAAACTGTTTTAACAATCAGTTCATGATTTTCTAACTCTTCATTAGTATAAGTATTCGCATAAACTTGTTGACTACTTGGTACTAAAACTACTAATATGGACTCAATTAACAAGGGGACACGGTTAATAAATTCAATAAAACTATTCATCATACTCCTTTATAAGTGACTCAATACTCCTAGCCACAACATCTATATTAACACCTTTTAGGCATGAAATACAAATCGCCTGTTCAATGCCTAGTGTTTTATAGATGACTTTCATCTGATTTATACGTTGATTATTAGAGAATTTATCGCACTTATTAAGGACAAAAAGTACCGGAATTTCTAACTCTTTTAGATAGTTATACATATCGATATCATCTTGATTTGGTGTTCTTCTGATATCTAGAATCATAACACATAACTTCAAAGCTTCTCTTTGAGTAAAGTATTCATCCATCATCTCACCAAACTCAATGATTTCTTTATCACTCCTTCTAGCATAACCATAACCAGGTACATCACATACAGTATATTTATTATCGACATTGAAGAAGTTTAAAAGCCTTGTCTTACCAGGTGTTTTACCTACATAGGCAATCTTACCATATAGCTTATTAATTAAAGATGACTTGCCTACATTACTTCTACCTACAAAGACCACTTCCCTTTCACTTTCAGGATAATGATCTTTTTTGGTGCCTGAACATAAGAAACTAATCATGGATAATAGCCTCTTTTAAGATAGTATCCACTTTATCTACAGGCATAAAAGTAATGTTTTCTTTAACGATATCAGGAAGTTCATCAATATCCTTAACATTGCCCTTAGGGATAAAGACCTTTGTAATACCACTTCTATTAGCCGCAATAGACTTTTCTCTTAAACCGCCAATTGGTAAGACATTACCACGAAGAGTTACCTCACCTGTCATTGCACAGTTTGCGTCTACTGCTTTATTAGTTAAAGCTGATACAAAGGCAGTTGTTAAAGTAACACCAGCTGAAGGTCCATCTTTTGGCACAGCACCCTCTGGAACGTGAATATGGATATCATGTGTCTCAAAGAACTTGACATCAATACCAAACTTCTTAGCATTTGATTTAACATAGTCTAATGCGATTTCAGCAGATTCTTTCATAACATCACCAAGCTGACCAGTGATGATTAGTTTGCCCTTTCCTTCAAAGTAATTTACTTCGATTTGTAAGATATCACCACCAAAAGCAGTATAAGCAAGACCAGTTACAACACCTACTTGATTCTTCTTTTCCTTAGTACCATATTCAAACTTTTCATGACCCAACCACTCTTGAACTAACTTCTTAGTTACTTTAATAGAACGCTTAGACTTTGTATAGATTTCAAGTGTTGCCTTACGAGCCAATGTTTCCATCATTCTCTCAAGTTCTCTGACACCTGATTCTCTTGTATAATGTCTAATTACATGAGTTATCATTTCATCACTGATACTAAATTGCGATGGTTTTAAGCCATCTTTCTTTAAAACCTTAGGAATCAAATGGTCTTTACAGATATTTAGTTTTTCTAGTTCGGTATAAGAACTTAAATTTATAATCTCTAATCTATCTAACAAAGGAGCAGGAATGTTTTCTAAATAGTTAGCAGTTGCGATAAACATAACATCACTTAAGTCATATGTTTCTTCTAGGTAGTGATCCTGGAACATTGAATTTTGTTCAGGATCTAAAACCTCTAACATCGCACTACTTGGATCGCCCTTATAGTCAGCACCCATCTTATCGATTTCATCAATTAAGAATACGGGATTAGTTGTACCAGCCTTTTTCATGCCTTGGATAATTCTGCCAGGAAAAGAACCTAAGTATGTTCTTCTATGTCCTCTTATTTCAGCTTCATCTCTAACGCCACCCAAAGACATCTTAACGAAGTTTCTATTTAAGGCTCTAGCGATTGACTTGGCAAGAGATGTCTTACCAACACCTGGAGGACCAACTAAACAAATGATTGGTGATTTTAAAGAATGTGATAATTCTTTAACAGCCAAATATTCAAGAATTCTAGTCTTAATCTTCTCAAGACCATAGTGGTCTTCATCAAGAACTTCTTTAACCTTAGTTAAATCAGTTTCATCGACACTTTTTTCAGTCCAAGGAATAGAAATTAACCAATCAAGATAAGTTCTAATCATGCCATATTCACCTGAGGCAGTAGAAGTCATATCTAGTCTTCTAATTTCCTCATTAGCCTTAGCCTTGATGTTTTCAGGATATCTATCTTTAGAGAACTCTTCCTTAAGCTTTTCTACATCAGCACCCTGACCATCACCCAATTCTTCTTTAATAGCCTTGATTCTTTCTCTTAGATAATAGTCTTTTTGTGAAGATTCCACTGAGTCTTTAACACGAAGATTGATTTCTTTTTCAATCTCTTCTTTTTTCTTTTCCAAAGAAATGTATGTTAAAAACATTTCAAGTCTTTTTTCTAAGTGATACTCCTCTAAGAATTTTTGTTTCTCACCTGAATTAAATATGTTTGCTTGGGCAAAACCATCAACTAGTTCTGAGATATATTGATTGCTCATATTCTCAGGGGCTCTTAAAGGCGCTCTACCGTTTTTTTGTTCAAAAAGGCTATATTCCTTCTTAACTTTCGTTTTTAACACCTCAAGGGCTAAATCATCTTCTACAATATCAGACAATACTTCAACGCTTGCATACTTAATACCATCAATCTCGTAGATTTCAATTAGACGACATCTATCTTCACCGACAAAAACTACTTTTAAATGGTCATCTCTTTTTCTACTTGCTCTTATATGACAGATAGTACCAATTTCATATAAATCATTCTTTTTAGGTTCATCAATATCGATGTTTTTTTGAGAAACCAAAATAACATCAAGATTCATGTTTAAACTAAAATTAACAACATCTACACTAGCACGTCTGCCAACATCCAAAGACATATCTTGTCCTGGGAAGATAATAGCGCCTCTAGTACAAATAATAGGACATTCAATTATGTTTGCCATAAAAAATTTCCTCCTTCTATTAATAAAAGACGCTGTGTTGCGTCTTTATTATCTTTTTTTATTTCTTTAAGAAGTCAACTGCTTTTTGAAGCTTAACATCATCGATGATGTTTTCTTTTGGAACATACTTCTTAACTTCAGCTACATCCATGCCATAGCCCTTAGCCATGTCATCGTAGTGCTTTTCGATATCTTCATCGCTAGCTTCTAAGTTTTCTAACTTAGCAACTTCTTCAAGACATAAAGTTGTCTTGATTCTAGCTGTGGCACTTTCTTCTAATTGCTTCTTGATATCTTCTCTTGTTTGACCAATGATCTTTAAGTATTGATCAAATGGAATACCTTGGTATTGAAGTCTAGCAGCTTGATCATTTAACATAGCTTCTGTTTCCTTTTCAATCATAACAGATGGAATGTTGATTGTAGCCTCATCGCATAATGCCTTTAATAACTTTTCATCAGCCTTACGTTCTGCTTCAGCCTTCTTACCAGCTAAGATAGATTCCTTTACGTGTTCCTTGTAAGCGTCAACTGTTTCAACGTTTTCAATCTTTAATTCCTTTACAAATTCATCATCTAAAGTTGGCAACACTTTCTTCTTTATTTCATGAACTGTAACCTTGAAAACAACTGGAGCACCCTTTAATTCTTCAACATGGTAATCTTCAGGGAAAGTAACGTTGATATCCTTAGTTTCTTCTGACTTCATACCAATTACTTGTTCTTCAAAACCAGGAATGAATGAATGAGAACCAATAACTAGTTCATAGTTATCTGCCTTACCACCATCAAATGCTACTTCATCCTTGAAACCTTCAAAGTCGATAACTACTGTATCGCCATCTTCAACAGCGCCATCTTCCTTAAGCTCTAGATCACCCTTTCTTTCAAGAGTCTTATTGATTTCATTTTCAACTTCCTCATCAGTAACTGTTACTTCTTCTAATTCATAATTTAAAGCCTTGTAATCACCAAGAGTTACATCTGGTTTAACAGGACAATTGAAGACAATAGTAACACCTTCTGCACCGATTTCCTTTAAATCCATGCTAGCTTGATCGATTAAATCTACATGGTGTTCATCAAGAGCTTCTTTGAATGCTTCGTTGCTTAATTCACTAGCAGCTTCATACCAACAAGCTTCATCAGTGATATATTTCTTAGCTAAAGAAGCAGGAACTTGTCCCTTTCTAAAACCCTTAATATCTAATTTTTTTACTAATTTGTCGAAAGCCTTCTTAGTAGCTACTTCCCACTTTTCTCCTTTGATGGCACATGTTAATTCTGCCTTGCCATCTTCAATCTTTTTATATTCAGCCATATTTACCTCCATAAACGCTAACACATTATATCAAAGACTTGTGAATAATACTACAATAATTACTGCTAATTAACTGCAAGAGTCCATTATAAAAGCACTCTTACTAATGAAGAATGCTTCTACTGATTAATGCAAAATTATTTCTTTAATTGTTCTTTCATTCTCAGATAGCCACTAAATGTATCTGCACCGAGTCCACGATGTTTCTTGAGCATCTTTTGCCATATACAGTTAGCCTTCTAACATTGTGCATTAACATTGGACAGAACATTAGACATCACCTTGTCTAATGTATAAAAAATTAGAAGATGACTTCTAATTTTTTCCTAATAGTTTAAACATTTCCTTCTTATATACTTCTACACCTGGTTGATTGAATGGGTTAACACCAAGTAAGTAACAGCTCATTCCACATGCCTTGAAGAAGAAGTAGATCATATAACCAAAGGCCTTAGCGCTGTTGTCTTCTAGATGAACTAGGATGTTTGGTACATTACCATTATCACTATGTGCCTTTAAAGTACCCTTCATTGCCATTTCATTAACCCAAGATACTTGCTTACCAGTTAGGTAGTTCATGTTGTCAAGGTTTTCTTCATCACTTGGGAAAGTAATATCTTCTGGCATATTATCAATTAAGAATAATGTTTCATATAATACTTTGCTACCCTCTTGAATGAATTGGCCAAGTGAGTGCAAGTCAGTTGAGAAACAAGCAGATGTTGGAAGTAAACCCTTACCATCTTTACCCTCTGATTCACCGAATAGTTGTTTCCACCATTCAGCAACCATTGTTAGTTGTAAGTTATATGTTACAAACATTTCACTCTTATAGCCTTGGTTTTCAAGGATTCTTCTAGCTACTGCATACTTATAAGCGTCATTTTCTAATAAGTTGTCACTAGAATAGTCGTTATAAGCCATCTTAGCACCTTCCATAAGGGCTTTGATGTCAACACCTGCTAATGCTAATGGAAGAAGTCCAACTGCTGTAAAGACACTGAAACGACCGCCGATATCATCTGGTACTACGAATTCTTCATAGCCTTCTTTGTCAGCTAATTCTTTTAATGTGCCCTTGTGCTTATCAGTAGTAGCGATAATACGTTCCTTAGCTTCTTCTTTACCATATTTATTTTCAATATATTGTTTAAAGATTCTAAATGATACTGAAGTTTCAGTTGTTGTACCTGACTTTGAAATAACATTTAATACTACATCTTTTCCTTCGATGTGCTTTAATACTTGAGACAAGTAAGTATTAGAGAATGTATTACCAATAAAGATTACTTCAGGTCCTTCTTCTGGATATAGACCTCTAATCATTTCATTAGCAGCTCTAGCACCTAAGTATGATCCACCAATACCGCATACTAGTAATACGTCAAATTTGCCTTTTAGTTTTTCACTTACTTTAAGGATTCTATCAAATTCCTCTTTGTCATAAGTGTTCGGCCATTCTACCCAACCTACAAAGTCATTGCCCTTGCCAGTCTTTTCATGTAACCACTTGTGTGCTTCACTGACTTGGTCTTGGTAACTAATAATTTCTTCGTTTAATTTTGCATAAGATAAATCTAATTTAAGCATTTTTATCCCTCTCTATCCATTCTTTCATGGCTTTATCTAATGAAGCAAAGCCTATTTTCTTTTCAGGCATTCCTTCAAAATGAACTTTTCTAATGTATTTACGAGTATTTTGTTCAAGTGCCTTAAAAGATAAACGTAGTTGTTTGTGCTCATAGTCAATGTCTATTACTTTAAGCATGCAATAGTCATCAATATTGACAAAATGACTTACGTTTCTTACAAAACCGTTTGATAGTTCTGATATATGAATTAGACCACTAACACCATCATCAAAGCTTACAAAAGCTCCATATGGCTTAATACCAGTGATTTTTCCATATACAGTCATTCCTACTTTATACTGGTTAATACTGTTCATATAACAAGCATTATACTACAATTTGATATATAATAATTTAGGTGATTTTTATGGAAAAAGAAGAAAAAGAAAAACTTGTTATTAAAACTATTGATAAGATAAAGCCTTATTTGCAGGCTGATGGTGGCGATGTTGAATTCTCAAGACTTGAGGATGATATCGTTTATGTTAAAGTACATGGTGCATGTATTGGTTGTGGTGCTTTAGAGATGACTCTTAAGGATGGTGTTGCAGCCTTGATACTAGATGAAGTACCTGGTATTAAAGATGTAAGGCTTGATGAAAGTCAAAGTGATTTACAAATTTTCTAATTTTATAAAGAAGCAGGAGTTCTGCTTCTTTATTTTACAAGCAAATCGTAAAGACAATATTGCCTTTCAAAATGTTCTTGTTTTTATGATATTCTAATATCGAATTTACCAAAATATTGGGATTACTGAAATAATTACTAACAAAATCATAAGATTTTACATTCGACATATGAAGAATCGTCTTACAAAAATCACTTGGTGAAAGTTTAAGACCATTAAATTGTTTGTACTTTCCTTCATTAAAAACCAAAAGTTCATTATCTACGAAAATATCAATAATAGCAGATTCTGCTGCACCTTCACAAATACAAGCTACATATTTCGCTAATTTCATAGTAACTATTCCTCATAATTAATATAACTAGATAGTTTCTTTTTTAATCATACCATTAAAGCAAATCGCGGATGAAGAGGCTAGATTTTAAGCCTCTTTTTGACTACTTATTATCATTTTCAGTAATTTAATCGTTACTTCATATAAATCATTTTCTATATTCTTCTCGTTTTCTATAAAGATAAACAAATTAATATAGTCTTGAAGTATGTCCTTTTTGAATCCTCTATGTTTGTTAAGAAAATGTTTTAATTGTCCACATAGATTATCAATCGGTTCTAAATTTTCATAAGCTTCTTCAGTATTAGATTTATATGTTATTCTTTTAAGATTCAATTGATTAGCTGTGTATACCAATGAATTATCTATATCACTTATCAATAAACTACCTGGAGTAATGTGTTTTTTACATACTTCATAATTAACAAGTCTTTGCGGCCTTCCATGATTTGTAGCATGGGCAAAAGATAATTTTTGATCAGTAGCTATCAATATACATATTTTGTTTCTTGAAATCCCTCTATACTTTTGTTTTACTTTTCTTATCTTTCCAATTTCTTCTTTATATTCAATCTTTGATGCGTCTTCATGGACAAATGTTTCATCTATGAAAATTGTTTTATCTAATAAGATATTATCTTGATAACTATTCAAAGCTTTAAATATCTTTTTCATCCAAGAAGAACCGGTAACAGCAGATATTTTAGCAGTCATGCACGCAGCTTTAACTGAAGTACCATTTAGAATACATTCTAAAAAAGCGTACCAAGCTTTAATGTTGATTTTACTTGAAAAGAACAAGGTGTTTTCAAGTATATTAAAGTTTTTGCCACAGTCTTTACATTTATATCTTTGTGTACCATTTTTATCTTTTCCATTCTTTAAAACTTTAATTGAACGACAACTAGGACATTCCAGTTTTCTTTCCTTAGTTACTAATCTTTCAAATGATAAAAAGTCATGTTCATGATAAGAATTGTAATCATCTAGAATTCTAGATAATATTTACATTTCAAAATCATCTTCACTGTCTTTTAAAAGTGAAGCTAACTTCCTATAAGAGGAATTTTTGGTCTGGCGGTTCATAAATTCCTAGTATCTTTAAGCAATAACTCAGCTAGTTATAGTCGCCAGACCAAGACCGAAAGGACTGAGTTACTGCTTAAAAACATCCTTTCTTAGTCTGGCTCTATTATTATATTTGTTTTTGGTTAATTTTATCTATTCATCCGCGATTTGCTTTAATGGTATGAAAAGAAAAACCACAGACATTAAAATCTGTGGTTTTTAAATTGTTTTTAGTTAGATTCGTAGAATTCTTCGAAGATATCGCTAAAAGTAAGATAACCATCTACACGGTGATATGCATATTTGTTAGTTTCTCCATCTATAGTGATTTCAATGTATTCTCTATCTTGTATGATGATTGATTTATTATCACCTTTAATTTCAAAATCAAATGGAATACAGCCTGCACCAGCAACAGGGATAAAATCTTTATAAATCTTGATATCAGACCATTTTGACAACAATTCTTTTGCGCCGTCATCATAGATGCTAATAAGGTAGTCATTATTATCGTATTGGACAAGAATCTCATTAACATCAAAGTCGATAAGATCATTCAAAGTAATCTCATCTTCGTAGAAGCCACTTGCCGGTTCTATTGAGACTAAATGATAGACATTATATTTTTTACCTGTTAAATCTTCTTTTTCTTCTGCATAGAATTTAATTTTAACGATGTCACCAATTTTGTATCCTTCTATAAGACTTTTATCATCTAATTCAAAATCATAGCTTCCTAATTTATCAGAAGGACTAACATAAAGAAGATTGTCTTGTAAAACTACTACTTCACCAACTTTTTCAATTGTTGGAACACTATTTGTGTTTTGACATCCACCTAGTAAACACAAAACAATTAGAATTAAAAATGTCTTTACTTTTTTCATAAAGTCTCCCTTCAAATTATGTTTTTCTATCTACACTTATATTTTATCAAAACTATTATGAAAAAAAGTAAATCTTGGTGCCGATTCCTGTTGTCGGCACTATATTTTAAACAAGCAGAGATTCAGCGGTAATTCCTGTTGTCAATCTATATGAATTAAAAAAACATCCTTTCGGATGTTTAACTTGCTAACTGGTGCCGACAACAGGAATTGAACCCGTAACCTACTGATTACAAATCAGTTGCTCTACCAATTGAGCTATGTCGGCAAAATAAATGGTGGAGGTTAACGGGCTCGAACCGCTGACCCTCTGCTTGTAAGGCAGATGCTCTCCCAACTGAGCTAAACCTCCAGCGCCTATTAACTATACCATGTATTTTTATACCCTGTCAACAAATTTTAAAAACTTTTTTTAAAAACTTTTTCCAAATCTTCAAAAAGTGCCAAAAATGGGGCGTTCTACGCAATAAAAAAATTAGATATTTTTTGAATAATCTTTTTTTAACTAGAAAATGATTATAAAAAAGAGTGATTTTAAATTAAAATCACCCTTAAATATTCTTTAAAAAAGTTGTAAAAATGTCTAATCCAGAGATAAATGTGCCAATACTTGAGAAAACATTGGCGAATACAACAATCAATAAGATTCTTGTAACTCTATTTTTCCAGAATCCTTTTAATGTATTTGTATCTTCACCTAGATTCTCAAAGTCTTTGACCTTTGGCTTTCTAATCATAGCTTCTACAATACCTGCAAACCAACCAGCTGCTAATAATGGGTTAAGTGATGTGATAGGGGCCATCACAAAGGCCGTAAGGATACTAAGTGGATGGCCGAATGCCAATAGGGTACCGATAGCACTTAAAGTACCATTCCAAAGAATCCAAGATTTAATTTGACTTAAACCAGCATCCCTGTTTGACCATAGAGTATAAATAATGATTAAAATAATAGCTATTGGAATTAACCATTTTATAATACTTGAGATACCTTTCTTCTTTTTAACGACATTTAATTCATTAATATCGATATCCTTGTCTAAGTTTCTTTCAATACCACCTGCATGAGCAGCACCAATGATCGCAACTATTTTTTTACCTGGGGCATTCTTAATCTTTGAAGATAAGTAAGCATCTCTTTCATCAACTAAAATCTTTTTTACATTAGGAAATTCCTTACCAACCTCATTTAAGGCGGCTTCTAGGGCATCAGCTTCTTTTAAAGCTTGTAAATCTTCTTCGGAAATCTCTTCATCATCAAAGATGGAACCAATAATACTTACAAGTAACTTAGATTTTTCATATAAGCCTAAACTATTCCAAATACGGGAGAAGGTAGTCTTAATAGGCCTATCAGCTAAAACAAGTGGTACATTTAATTCTTTTGCCTGTTTAATGCCTTCTAACATCTCGCCACCTGAATTAGAGTCCATATTAATAGCCATTCTTCTTTGGAAAGAAGCAAGAATTAAGTTTACTAATAAGAAGCCTACTTTCTTTTCTTTAATAACCTTAACAATATCGGTATCACTCCATTTTTCAGGATCACTAATTTTCTTATATCGATCTTCATCGAGTTCGATACAAATCGCATCAGGCTTAACTTCCCCAATGCATTCTTTAACATCATTTATGCTGTTTTTAGAAACATGAGCAGTTTTTACAAGATAAATCTCTTTATCTTTATAATTTAATTTCACAATATTTTCATTCATGACTATATTCTATCGCATTATCCAAATATGCTATAATTAATTGACTTATAAAGGAGGGTTTATGCCAGATTATAATATAAATCTAACAATACAAAATATATGGCACGTGTTTAGAATAGTGCTTGATATCGGCATTATGTGGTTCATTCTATACTACGCCATTCTATTTGTAAGAAATAATAATCGTACAATACAAATCTTTAAAGGAATCATCTTTATTTTAATATTTAACGGAATTGCAAGATTACTTGGTCTTACTACATTAGAATATTTTTCTAACACACTAATTAGCTGGGGCTTTTTAGCTGTAATAATTATTTTCCAACCAGAAATTAGAGGAGCTTTGGAGAAAATTGGTAAGACTAATGCGTTTTCAAAGATCACAACTTTGTTGGCTAATGAAAAAGAAGATCTTGTTAATCAAATTTACGATGCAGCTATTGTCTTATCACATGAAAGAGTTGGTGCTCTTATTTCCATTGAACAATCAAATAGTTTGCAGGATTATGTAAAAACTGGTATCGCAGTAAACGCAACTGTTTCTAAAGAATTATTATGTTCTATCTTTATGACTACAACTCCTTTACATGATGGTGCTGTAATTATTCAAGGTGATAAGATTGCCTGTGCAAGCGCTTATTTCCCGCCAACTAGTATTAACTTATCTAGCAGATATGGCGCAAGACATAGAGCTGGTCTTGGAATTTCTGAAGTGAGTGATGCGCTTACCATTGTTGTATCAGAAGAGACAAGTGCTATTTCTATTGCGGAAAATGGACGTATCTTTACTGTTAATGAGAAACAACTAAAAGAATATTTGAGAAAAGTTATTTGTAATGATGAAATCGAAATCGGTGATACTTCAACTTCTAGAAGAAAATTAAAGATTGAAGATGATCCTGAATTTATCATTAAAAACGAAGAAGGCGGTATGAAAGTTCCTTTTAATAACCGCTTTAAAGTGAATAAAAAGGCTAAACAACAAGCGACTGATTTTAAAGTTGAATCGGTTGATGTAAAAGAAAGTGAGGATAAGGTAGATGGCAAGCAAGATTAAAAATCCTCAAGATAAATTAAACGAGGCAAAGAAGATTGCGCGTAAGAACGCTAATAACGGCGCTCTTGAATCATTTGAAGAAACTATTATTAGATTCTTTAGATGGACTTCTTCGTTTGTAGATAAGTTATTCTTTACTAAGACCTATGCGATTATCTTTGCGTTTTTGTTGTCGTGTCTTGCATATTTTATTGTGAACTTCAACGACACAAGTTTTACGACAGCCTTATCAAGTTCGAAGACACTTACAAATGTTAATGTGATTTCTAGATATAATTCTGAATCATTTGAAGTAGGTGGTTTACCTGAAACTTGTGATGTTACGATTACTGGTGATGCAGCTAATGTTAATAACGCAGCTACTAAAACAGGCAGTTGTGTCTTGAATTTAGAAGGTTATACTGAAGGAACTTATACAGTAGAACTTACTACTACTGGCTATGGTGATAGCGTTAATACTATTGTTAAGCCAAGCCAAGTTACGGTTACTTTAAAGCCTAAGACTACAGCTCAATTTGACTTATCTTATGACTTTATTAATCAGAACCAATTAGATGCTAAATATATTTTGGGTACACCTTCATTTGCCTCTGGCAACAACAAGGTTAATATCCGTGCCAGTCAAGATACACTTAATACGATTGCACTTGTTAAGGCTTTGATTAATGTGGCTGGACAAACTAACGACTTTGAAGTAGAAGCACCACTTGTTGCATATGATGCAAATGGTAAGGTTGTTAATGCGGAAATTGTTCCAAATACTGTTACTGTTAAAGTTGGTATTTCATCACCTTCTAAGACAGTACCAATTAAATTGAATGTTACTGGTAATGCACCACAAGGATTCTCACTAGAATCAGTTTCTATGAATCATCAAACTACTGAAATTTATGCATCTGAAAGTATTCTAGATACAATTAATGAAGTTACGGTTGATTTAGACTTGTCTACAGTAACTTCGGATACAGAAATTATTCAACCGGTTGTTTTACCAAATGGGGTTAAGGCAAGTTCGGTTTCAACTGTTACTTTAAAGGCTACTTTGGGTGCAACAAGCGAAAAAGTGATTGAGAATGTAACTTTAAACTCAATCAACAATAATAATGGTTATGGTGTAAGCTATGCAGACACCTTGAAAGTTTCATTAATTATTAAAGGAACTCAAAGTAATATTGATAAAGTTAGTGCTTCTGATTTCTTTGTCTATGTAGATTTTAAAGATTTAGAACCAGGAACATATGATTTACCAATTTCAGTAAATATAAATACAGATGCTTATGTATCTGCTGAAGTAAATCCAAAGAATTTAAATATTACATTAGTATCACAGGAGTAAAATTATGGGTAAATATTTTGGAACAGATGGTATTAGGGGAGATGCTAATACTACATTATCTTTAGAAACAGCTTTGAAAATTGGACGTTATGTTGGTAACTATTACAAGAAAAACGGTCAAGGAAAGATTGTTGTTGGTAAGGATACGCGTTTATCAAGTTCGATGTTTGAAAATGCTCTAGCTGCAGCTATATCAAGCTGTGGCTCAGACGTTTATCTTTTAGGCTATTGTTCAACACCTTGTTTGGCATATGTGGCTGAAAAAGAAAAGTTTGATGCAGGTATTATGATTTCAGCATCACACAATCCGTTTAGTGACAATGGCATTAAACTATTTGGTAACAATGGAGTTAAATTAGCTGAAGAAGTTTTATTATTAATCGAAGATTACATTGATAATCCTGTAGGTATCGAATATGCAACTAAGGATCAAATTGGCCATATTTATGAATATTCAAGGGGTATTGAAGAATATAAAGAACATATTAATAACTTATACCCACTTGATTTGAGTGGGTATAAGTTGATAGTTGATTTGGCAAACGGTTCTAATTGCGTAACCGCTAAGGATGTTCTTAACAAGACCAAGGCTGAAGTAACTTATATCAATGATGATTTCAATGGTATAAATATCAACAATAAGTGTGGTAGTACTCACTTACAAATGCTACAAGAAAAAGTAAAAGAAGGCGATTACGATCTTGGCTTTGCGTTTGATGGCGATGCCGATAGAGTGCTTTTTGTTGATCATAAAGGCGATGTAATAGATGGTGATAAGATTATGTATATGTTGTCTAAATACCTTAAGGAACATAATCTATTAACTAATAACACTTTAGTTACTACTGTTATGTCTAATATGGGCTTATTCAAGGCTTTAGAAAAGATTAATATTAATACTAATATTACACCTGTAGGTGATAAGTATGTATTGGAGTCAATGTTAAATAATGACTTCGTGATTGGTGGCGAACAATCAGGTCATATCATTTATAAAAATGATGCCAACTATGGTGATGGACTAAGAAATGCCTTATTTGTATTAAAAGTACTTCAAGAAAAGAATATGAATATTGATGAGGCCACAAGTGAGCTTAGAGTTTATCCACAATTATTGGTTAATCAAAGAGTTGTTGATAAGACGATTGTCTTAAATGATGAAACAATTAATTCTAAGATTAAGGAAATTAGTGATGAACTAGGTGATAACGGTAGAATTTTGGTTAGACCTAGTGGTACTGAACCTTTGATTAGGGTAATGGTTGAGGCTGAAACTGATGAATTATGTCATAAAGATGTTTATGAGGTAATTGATTTAATTAAGGAAAAGGGTTATTGCGCATAAAATGAAAAAAATTATCAATGTCGTTGAGGATGAAAAAGATCTTAACGAACTAGTAAAGAGATATCTTGAAAAAGAGGGGTATATAGTAAATTCATACCTTACTTTTGATGAGGCTTATGCTCACTTAGATGATGAAGTTGACTTATGGGTTTTGGATATCATGCTAGATGATAAGAGTGGTTTTGACTTAATTGAGGAAATTAAGTCACGTGACCAAAATAAACCGGTTATTTTCATGTCTGCTCGTGATAAAGAATTTGACCGTATTATAGGACTAGAAAAAGGCAGTGATGACTATATCACTAAGCCTTTCTCTCCTAAGGAAATGGTATTAAGAGTAAATAACATTATCAAAAGAGTATATAAGGAAGATGCTAGAATCAATGTTGATGGTTATCTTATTGATGAAGGTAAACGCATTGTTTATGATGACAACAATAATGTTATCGATTTAACTACTAAAGAATTTGATCTTTTGATGTTGTTTGTTAAGAATAGAGGAACGGCTTTTTTAAGAGAACAAATCCTTGAAAAAGTATGGGATGATAACTATTTCGGTAGTGATCGTGTTGTTGATGATACGCTTAGAAGACTTAGAAAGAAGATGCCAAATATTAATATCCAAACTATTTATGGCTTTGGTTATCGTTTAAGTTAGTATGAAAAGATTAAAAATCTGGATAAATGGCTTTAATTTAATACAACAATATTTTGTTGTGTCTTTTTTAGCCATTTTTGTTTTTATGTTATTTATATTTCAATATTTGAATTTCAATATTGATACTTTCACTAATGAACAAATGTTCAGTTATCTACATAAATCTCAAAATTCTTTCTTGGATGCTTCTACAGTTGATTTTGATTATATTGATAATAATTGTACTCATTATATTTATAAGTTTGGAAGTGAAGTTGATAATGAAATCGTTCATGAAATTCTTTCAAATGAAAAGGATGGAATCATCAGTTCTAAAGATAATATCCTAGAGGTAGGTGATCAACGTTTTGTTTATAGTATTAGAAATATTGGTGATGCTTATTTAATATCAATAATTAACGATGATTATCGCAGAGAATTTAAAAGTTCATTAATATCAGGCATTTCTAATTCATCTATCGTTATTATTGTCATTGTCTTTATGATTTTAATGATGTGGGTTTATTCTTTAATTCATCCCTTAAATCAAATTAGAAACTATATAAAAAAAGTTAAAGATGGTGAAAAAGCCAAGCTTGTTATTAAAAGAAATGATGAAATAGGTGAAGTGGCTGAGGCTATTGTAGATATGACAGATGAATTATCAGCACAAGAGAGAATCAGAGAAGAGATGATTCAAAACATATCTCATGATTTAAAAACACCTATCGCAACTATTAAGTCTTATAGTGAAAGCATTAAAGATGGCATTTATCCTTATGATACTCTAGAGAAGAGTGTTGATGTTATTATTGAACATGCTGATCGTTTGGAAAAGAAAGTATATTCTTTGATTACTTATAATAAAATTGGTTATCTTCAAGATAATGATGAAGATGTCAAGGTTGATATGCATGATGTGATTGAAAAGGCTATTCTTTCATGCAAAGTATTAAGAAATGATGTTTCGATTGATACTAGTGATGTTATGAATGATATTTATTTTCATGGTGAAGAAGAGGCCTGGAGAACAGCTGTTGAAAACCTTTTGGATAATGCGCTTAGATATGCCAAAAGTGAGATAAGATTTACTTTAAGTCCGGATTTATTTGAAATATTTGATGATGGTCCTTTAATGAACAAGAATCGTTTGGATAAATTATTTAAACCTTATGAAAAAGGGAATAAGGGTAACTTTGGCTTAGGCTTGTCAATAGTTAAAAGGGTATGTGATACTTTTGGCTATTGTGTCGTAGGTGAAAATAAAAATGATGGTGTTGTGTTTAGGATATATTGTAATAACACTAAGGCTAAAGGTAAAAAGAAAGTATAATTGACTTATGGTGCGCCGGTTCGGTGCATATTAAATAGTTAGGTGAAACTCCTAACCTGGTAATTCCTAGCAAGAAGCCAGTATCTAGTCTTGGACTTATAATCGTGAGGTTATAGGTTAAGCGTAGGCGAGAAAGATAAAGAG
>JALFIR010000020.1:0-2974 GCA_022776215.1 Solobacterium sp.
CATCTTCATTAGTCCATCACAAATATGGGCAAGGAATCTAAAGAAGCCACTGATATTATCTTGTTTTAAATCGTTATAGCCTAACATATATCCTTTACTAGATACTTCAATATTGTTTGACCATGATGATATTTCTTCAAGATTGGATACTGAAAAGTAAGTCCCCACTTCTTTTACTTTTAATGAATTTAACCATATCGATATTAATTTAACCGTCATTTTACCAGCCGCATCAAAAACTAATACACTATCATTGAAATAATTAGCCATTTTAATAATAAGAGATTTAACTTCTTCATTAAGAAAATAATAAAAGACTCCTGAGGCAAAGAAGATTACACCATTGGAATTATCGATTTTATCAAACCATTCTACATCATTAAGATTACAAGGAATATTATATTCACGTTCACCAGACGGCAACAATTCATTTCTTACTTTAATCACATCAGGAAAATCTAGATTATATATCTTGCATTTACCGTTATCACAGTTTCTTCCTGTATTATCTAAACCACAACCTAAATTAACAACAGAAGCACTAGGATATTCCTTTAAGTATTCATTTACTTCATAGGCAATATCGCTTTGTCTTGCGGCTACTTCTAGGGCGCCAAAGCGTTGTATAAGACTCTTTGATTTCTTTTCTACTTCTGAAAAATCATAATCAATTTGACTAATCAAATCTACAGCGGTCTTATCATAATAAATATTAGGATATAGACTAGAACAAATCTTTCTAGAATACAAAGGAATAATTAATGTCTCTTGGACACTATCTTTCTTAATTTTATATTTCATATTCTCACCTAGTTAGTCTTTGCTAACTGATTTAATTCTAATCGCATTGTTTTCTTATGTCAACATAGGATTCAATCAATATTAATAATCGACAACCACACTATATTTTTATATAATTTATAGTGTAGTTGTCGAAAGGAGATGTTTTATGAGTAATGTTAATAAAATTAAAGAATTATTAGAGAATTCTAATAATGGAATAATCACATCAACTCAAGTTAATGATTCTGGCGTTTGTCGTGATTATCTAAAACCACTTGTGGACAGTGGTGATATCTATAGATACTCACGTGGTATTTATATTAAGAGTGATGCTTGGGAAGATGATTTTTACTTGCTTCAACAAAAATATAAAAAAGGAATTTATTCTCATGATACAGCACTTTATTTGTTAGGTTATTCTGATCGAACTCCTATTAATTACACTATGACTTTTCCACAAGGATATAATTGTAAATCTTTAAAAGATGAATGTCTAATAGTTAAACATACTATTGATAAAAACTATGAACTAGGTGTGATTGAAATAGATTCACCATCAGGAAATCCTATTCTTATTTATAATTTGGAAAGAACTCTATGCGATATCCTAAGGGGAAGCGGAAGTGATATTCAAATAATTAATAAAGCCATGAAGCAGTACGCGTTTTCTAAGGACAAAAATATTTTTAAACTGATGCAATATGCTGATCAACTACGTGTGAAAAAGAAGGTGATGCATTATATGGAGGTATTATTATGATTACTAAAAACCCTATGCAATTAAAATCGTTTATTAAAAACAAGGCTAATGAGTACAATATATCTCCACAGCTTTGTATGCAAAACTACATGTTGGAACGTTTATTAGAACGCGTTTCGCTATCATCTTACAAAAATAATTTTATTATCAAAGGAGGTTTTTTAATTTCAGCTATGGTTGGACTAGACACAAGAACCACAATGGATTTAGACACAACCATCAAGGGTTTAACTCTTAATCATGATTCCATTAGAACTATTTTTGAAGAAGTATGTAGTATTAATGTCGAGGATAACATACTTTTTGAAATATATAACATTTCAGATATTAGAGAAACTGATGATTATCCAGGAATAAGAGTATCTCTTAAAGCTAACTATAACCCCATTAGTGTCCCTTTAACAGTTGATGTATCTACAGGTGATATCATAACTCCAAGAGAAATTGAATTTTCTTTTCCTACTTTATTTGATGAAGGTTCAATAAATGTTTTAGCCTATACTATTGAAACCATATTAGCCGAAAAACTAGAAACAGTTTTATCAAGAAATATCGCAAGTACAAGACCAAGAGACTATTATGATATTTATACTATCTACGCCCTTTATAAAGAAAAAATCGATGTTGTTGTGTTGTTTGATGCTTTAAATAAAGCCATTCAAAAACGTGGAACAAATTTCGTTTTAACCAACTATAACAGTATCATGGATAGTATAAGAAATAACAACGATCTTTTAGAACGTTGGAACAAATACGCTAAAATATACGCTTATGCAAACAATCTTTCGTTTAAAGATGTCTGCAATAGTGTCCAAGAAATCATGAATAGAATCATGTAGACAACAAACAAGCGTGCTTATATCATTATCGAAATAAGCACGCTTGTCTAGTTTTATTATTTAACTAAGTCAACCACATCATCCTTAGATCTAAAGCCTGTTTGTCTATTAACTAGTTCACCATTCTTGAATACAAGTAATGTTGGAATACTGGCAACATTGTATTTAGCAGCTAAGTCCATGTGAGCATCTACGTCAATTTTGCAGATTTTGAATTCATCATGTTCATCAGCAATCTCATGCAGAATTGGAGATAACATCTTACATGGTCCACACCATGTAGCATAGAAGTCTACTAGTACTGGGATATCACTTTCTAATACTTCTTCTTTAAAGTTTTCCATATTTACGTTTTCATTAATTTGACTCATTTTTAAATACCTTCTTTCTTTTTACACCCTTATCATAATACTTATTAAAGGATATGTATGTGATTAAGTCACAAAAAAATATGTAGAACACAAGTTAAAATGATACCACTTTATAAGGCCTAGGCATGTACTGTCCCTAAGCCTTATTTTTTTATTGTTTCTTCTTATTTAAATCATCAAGTATTTCATCAAGCTCTTTAACAGAGCCAGCTTCTTGTCTT
>JALFIR010000045.1:0-6692 GCA_022776215.1 Solobacterium sp.
CTCAATCTCTCTTATAACTTCACTTGCGATATCATAAGAGGACTTAAAATTATCTAATGCATAATCATTCATATCTAGATTTAATATTTCATTATTCTTAATACGATAAAACATATATTTTAGATGAACTAAGAAACGAGCATAAGAACTAGATTCCTTATTTAGACTCACGCCACATAGCTTCTCCAACAAAACCAAGCCATCATCAATAATCATCGCCGTCTGCATTGAATCGGCTACATTCTCCTGTCCTAGAGCACTATGAATATGTAAAGTGATATAAGCTATCTCATCATCATTAATCTTAACATTTAGCTTATCTTCAATAATCTTCGCGCCCTTAACAGCTACCTTATATTCATCTGTATACAATAGGGAAATGTCTTTACTAAAAGGATTAACAATATCAACTCTATTTTCCATACGCTCAATCGCGAAAGCTATATGATCGGCTAAGGCAAACTGAATCATCCTATCAACATTCTTAAACTCAAGCTCCGCCTCATTTAAAATAAGCTCTGCAATCTCTAGATAAATTGGATCAACACTTTGGGTAACTTCCTTAATCTTATCATTGGTATAAAACTTCTTAGCACCATCAATTTCTTCAAATAGACAATCAACTTTCTTGCCAAAACCAACTCCTGTGCCTAGGAAAATTACTTCAATATTTTTATCTTCATCGTATGCCAATAAAGCGTTATTATTAATAACCTTTTCTACCCTATACATTTCTTCCCCTATCTTGTTACGTCTATTATTATATCATTAGCCTTCGCATCACCCATCTTAATAAGCTTAAGCTTACTATCAGCTTCAAGATTTGTAAACACCATAGGCGTCGCAGTACTTAAACCCTTACTCTTAATAAAGTCTAAATCTACTTCAGCTAATAAATCGCCCTTCTTAATCGTTTGACCATTTTCAACCACTACATTAAAACCTTCACCATTTAAAGTAACTGTATCCATACCAATATGAAGTAAGATTTCAGTACCCTTATCACTTACCATACCAATGGCATGCTTAGTACCAAAGACAAACGATACCTTACCATCAACAGGTGCATAGAACTTATTGCTAGTAGGGAAAATAACTAAACCCTTACCCATCATCTCGCTGGCAAAAGTCTCATCTGGTGCCTCAGACAATAAAGCTACCTTACCATCAACAGGACAAACAACAGTCTCAATTTCCTTATCACTAGTTTGACGAGCCAAGTATTCTTCTAAATCAGACTTAATAACAGTAACTGTAGGACCATAGATAACTTGAATTCCATTACCTTTTTTAACAACACCCTTAGCACCAGTTGCCGTTAAGATACCTTCATCAACCTTACTTGCATCATAAACTGTACATCTAAGTCTTGTAATACAACAGTCAACATCACTAATATTAGACTTACCGCCCAAGCCCTTAGTAATCATCTCGCTGATTTCATCGTTAGTCTTAGCAACACCACCTTCAGCAGTATTATTCTTAGCCTCTAAATCTTTTCTAGTATAAAGCTTAACCTCACTATCATCATCCTCTCTACCAGGAGTCTTTAGATTCATTTTCTTAATTAATAGAGTAAATACTAAGTAATAAACAATAAAGTAAACAACACCAACAACTACAACCATAATCCAGTTAGTCTTTGCGTTACCTTGCATAATACCGAACAATGTAAGGTCAATTAGACCACCAGAGAAAGTCATACCAACACCAACTTTAAGAATATGCATAAGCATATAAGCAAGACCAGCACCAAATACATGAATAATATATAGAATTGGAGCTACAAATAAGAAAGTAAATTCAATTGGTTCTGTAATACCTGTAAGCATACTTGTTAAAGCTGCAGACATCAATAAACCACCAACAACCTTTTTCTTTTCAGGCTTAGCAGTATGATACATAGCCAAAGCAGCACCAGGTAAACCAAAGATCATTAGTGGGAACTTACCTGACATGAAACGAGTAGCTTCTGTATTAAACACAGTAGTTGTAGGATCTGCTAATTGGGCAAAGAAAATATTTTGAGCACCCTCAACAGTAACACCAGCAACAACGGCAGTACCACCAACGGCAGTTTGCCAGAATGGCAAATAGAACACATGGTGTAGACCAAATGGAAGAAGAGCTCTTTCCATAATTCCATACAACAATGTACCTGCATAACCAGAGCTTCTTACCACATTACCTACTGCATAAATGCCCTCTTGGATGTGTGGCCAAATAAAGAACATTACAATACCAACAATTAGATAAACAAGTGTTGAAATAATAGGCACAAATCTAGAACCACCAAAGAAAGATAATACTTGAGGTAGTTGAATCTTATAGAACTTGTTATGCAAAGCAGCAACACCAAGACCTACGATAATACCACCAAAGACACCCATTTGTAGTGATTCAATACCAACTACATTTGTAAGAGAACCTGCGGGTAAAGTATCACCAATACCAGTAATCTTCAACATTGCACTGATTGCAGTATGCATAACAAAGAACGCAACAGCACCAGATAAAGCAGCAACCTCTTTCTCTTTCTTTGCCATACCAATCGCAACACCCATTGCGAAAATAATTGGTAAGTTTGCGAAAACGATGTTACCACACTCACTTAAAACTAATAGTAAACCATGAAGTAATGTACCCTCACCCAATACTGACTCTAGATGATATGCTTCAATCATCGTCGCATTAGTAAATGAACCACCAATACCCAATAGCAAACCTGCAACAGGTAGGATCGCAATCGGTAACATGAATGATCTACCGACTCTTTGTAGAACGCCAAAAATCTTGTCTTTCATATATTTTCCTCCCTTTCATTTTGGCTCCTTTTAAGGGAGATAAATAAAAAACATCAACCTTAAAAAGAATGTTAATCCTTTTAATAGTTGATGCTTGGTTTACCAATAACACGCCATTAATTTTTTTAACATGTTTACTCTATCACATTTGAAAGCGCTTTTACAACCCTTTTGCACAAATTATCTAAATCTTTCTTATCAGGATGACTTAAGGCCTTATCGAAGTTATCAATCAAGGCATCGATATTAGGTGGACAATTATCAGATTCTTTCATCTTCATATAACGCTTCCTAACACTATTAGGCATCTTACCCTGACACATATATTCACCAATTATTTCATTACTTGAATCAATATTGTTCTTAACATTAGTTAGTATTCTTTCAAAATAAGTAACACTGCCACCAAAACCACAGGTGCCAAATAAGAATATCTTTTTGTTTCTTAATAATTTAAGATACTCTATAGTCTTAGAATCTGCATTGCCCTTATCAGTCCAAAAACCTACAAAGACAATGTCATCATTATTGTTATTAGGTAATACACTTTTTATTGTATCAGCCAACAATTTTGTATTGCCAGTTAAACTGTTATATACAACTGTATACATTATTACTTCTCCTGCACTTGCTTACCACTTTTATGTTCGATACTAATTTCATACATTTGGACAAACTTACTATCTTCCTTGATTGCTTTATCAGCCAAATCAACACTAGGATAATACTTCATCACGAATGTTTTTAATACTTCTATATCAGTATCTACAAGATGACATCTGCCAAAGACTACTACACTTTGTACATATGGTGCCCATGACAATTCTTCATTATTTTCATTGCCAAAGACAGTGAAACATACTTTATCATTTCTATTTAAACAATCAACCTTATATCCTGCCTTAGCTCCATGGAAATAAATCTTTTGATTAGCCTCATCATAATAATAATTAATAGGAATACTATAAGGATAACCATCATCACCATTCAATGATAAAACGCCTCTTCTACAACTATGCAACAAACTATCTACAGCATCCTTATCAATTTCATTTTTAATCTTTTTAATTTTTCTAAACATTATAATCCTCTTCCTAGCTCATAAGCCTTATTTTTAATATCAATAAAATCATCGATGCTACCAGCATCATCAACACCACCAGCTACTACTTTACCTTTTAAAGTGGCTTTATCAAAACAATCAACCCAACCCTGTAGACCACTATAAGCCTTATCAAATGTTGCATCACCATCATCTGCAGCCGTGGCGATCATATAGATATCACTAAAATTATATTCACTAGAATATAAAGGATTAAGTCTATCCAACAAAGTCTTCATTTGACCACACATTTCATAATAATAGATAGGTGTTGCATAAACGATCACTTCAGCCTCTTTTACCTTAGCCATAATATCAGCTACATCATCATTCAATACACACTTATTAGTCTTTTGACATGACAAACAACCGATACAATATTTAATTTCTTTTTCCTTCAAAGAAACATACTCGACATCAAGTCCTGCATCTCTAGCACCTTTTTCACATTCTCTAGCTAAGATATCGGAATTACTATTACCTCTTAAACTTGTAGATATAATCAAAACTTTCTTCATTATTCAATCCTCACTTTTACTGGATATAAGGTAATCTTACCCTTACCTTCTACTTTATACCAACTTCCTTTTTTAAGCTTAATCTTCTCAGTTACACCATGAGTGATATATCCAACAACATATTGTTCGTTAGTATCAACATCAGTAAAGACTACACTTGTATCACTATCACCACTTACTTTAACTGTGCCAAGTATTGGCTGAATCTCTTCTGTTCCTGAAATAGTAATGGTATTACTATTCTCAAAATTTCTATAAAACAATATGCCACTAACAATCAATACAATCAAAATTATCTTCTTCATAACTTCACCATCATCCAATCCATAGAAGCATTGCTTCCATCACAATATTTCATACTATCAGGCTTAACGCCATACTTTTTAAAACCACATTTCTCGTATAATTTAATAGCTTTAGTATTATTAGAAACAACCTCAAGTTCAGCCTGTTCATAGCCTGCTTCCTTAGCAAATCTTAATGCTGTCTCTAACATAATACTACCTATACCAAAACCACAATGTTCTTGATACAACGCAATTGCCATATCACATCTATGAGCAATTCTTTTAAAAGGTCCAACAGGAGAAAACGAACAATTACCCACATGTTTACCATCTACATAAGCTAACAACAATAACGCATTGTCCAATTCTAAAAACATCTTAATAAGTCCCTTTTCATCTTCTACAGTAAGATTAATCTCATCTTCTTCTCTTAACAAATAAAGTGTTTCCTTAGCAGTTTCCTTTAAGTATTTAATCAAATCTTCTGCATCATCTTCACATGCACTTCTTAAGATTACTTTTCTGCCTTCTTTATCAAATGCTTCAATTGATTCAACTCTCATTTTAAATTCCTCTTAATAATCTAGCACTTCATTATCACTGCTAATGATGCTACTCTGTACACTACCATGACAAAGAGTCAAATGTATATACAACACTACTTTCTATATTATTATGACTAACGCCTTTCTGCATAACTTAATCTTCTATTTTTCTGTTTCCAATTCCAATCTCTGTAAAATATCTCTTACAACACTTGCATCTTCAATCAGATTAATTCCAAAACATTTTTTACCTGCATCCTTTAAAGACGCGCCAATATGATATGCTTTCGTTTTATCAAGAATTAAAAAACGATCATGAAATGTTCTTGTGTACTTCACATCCAGTTTAGGATACTGTACATTAAAGTTATCTATATCTGTTTGAGATAATTTCCTCCGTTGCAGTGCATAAATTGTCACCGCTACATTTTCTTTTTTCTTTGACAAAATATTTAACGTTCCTACATCCACATATCCATCTACCAAAACAATTTCCATTTCTGCCTTTTGAATCAGTCCTATTAGTAAACTGAATGCATCATATATCTGACCATCAAAAAATATCTTTTGTTTAGTTTCCTCATGATCTGATATATACTCAAAAATTTGCTCCAGCTTTTCATCCGTATTTTTCTGATATTCAAGTTGTTTTAACTCAACATTACTAATCCTTTCAAACAAAAGCGCATTGTTGGCTATTAAGCGCCTCATTTCCACGAATGCCCGCATAATACCTATGCTTACATTGATTGCCACTTCACTATGTAATACACTGGCTAGCATTGATATCCCCTGCTCTGTAAATACATACGGTAGTGTACGTCTGCCACCTCGTCCATCCTTTTTTTCTGACTCTAGTATTTTTGAGGTGCCAGATTGGCACTTCAAAGATTCCGTTTCTTCTGTTGTAAGCTGAAAGCAAAAATCTTCTGGGAATCGCTTTATATTTCTTTTTACTGCACGATTTAAAGCTTTTGTTTCTACTTGGTGAACTACTCCAACTTATATAAGTTGGAGCTTCATAAGAAGTTTGATATTTAAGTTTCCACCTAATTAATTAGGCAATCCTTATTCTTATAGGCGTATCCACTTCGCCTCTACTGTATAGGATATTTATATCCACAACACTACTTTTACGCATAATGTTTAATGCACCATTAACATCTGCATTAATTAGTTTATTAGTACCTGTCTTATATAGACCTCTTTTAATTCTTTGACCACTAAAACTATAAGCATTATGATTATTATCACTATAGATAGGTATATTATCTTTATCAAAGAAACTAGCTTTAGATGTATAAGATTCTTCTTGTTTTACAAAATTAATACCATATAACTTACATAGATATTCTAATTTTTCTCTTAATTTACCATATGGAATATTAAGAAATGTTTGATTGTTTCTTTTTCCTAGCTTAACGTCTTTTTGAAAT
>JALFIR010000049.1:0-4080 GCA_022776215.1 Solobacterium sp.
AACTATACAGCCTATAAAAGGAGATTTTGATTATTATCAATAAAACATAGCCAATTTTAACCGAAATCAATAACCAATTGAAGCGAAACTAATCGCCATCAGTTAGCGAAAAGGATGGCCAGTTGGGGCGAAATCTACAATTTGTCTTTCAGATAATGTTAAATGAGCACCTTTATCAGTCATAATTACATTCTCCTTTCTTTAAATGACAAAAGATGTTCTTGTAAGATTATTGTCACTTAAATCAAAGAGTAAATGCAACTTGAACTTCCTAAAAGACTTAATTCAATTTTGCCTATCTTAAAGTGGAACTTAACTTTTTACTTCAGGCTTTGTTATTTTTAGGACATAGATGAAAGTAACCATATATAAAGTGTTTAAATTATGTTAAAATTTTCATAATAGAGAAATTGGGAGGTTTATAATGACTAATTTTAAGAAGATTGTTGTTGCTGGTGGTGGTGTACTTGGAAGCCAGATTGCATACCAAGCAGCATATTGTGGCTTTGATGTAACTATCTGGTTAAGAAGTGAGGGTAGTATTGGAAGATGTCAACCTAAGCTTGATAATTTAAAGAAGACTTATATTGATGCTCTAAATTTAATGGCTGATCCTGTTAAGGGTGAAGCTAATTGGTGTCCAGGTTTAGCTGAAATGGGTAAGTTTGACTTAGATGAGTGTTTAAAGAAGGTTGAGAATATCAATGTTAAGTTAGAACTAGATATGGCTAAGGCTGTTAAGGATGCCGATTTGGTTATTGAATCAATGGCTGAGAATGCTGATGATAAGATTAAGTTCTACACTACATTAGCACCTTTACTTGATGAGAAGACAGTAGTGGTTACTAACTCTTCTACTTTACTTCCGAGTGCTTTTGCCAAGTATACAGGTAGACCTGATAAGTACTTATCTATGCATTTTGCGAATTCTATTTGGAAGAATAATGTTGCTGAAATCATGGTTCAAGATAAGACTGATAAGAAGTATTTTGATATGATTTGTGAGTTCGCAAATGAAATTAGAATGTTGGCTCTTCCTGTATTAAAAGAAAAGAGTGGTTACTTATTAAATAGTATGTTAGTTCCATTCTTGTTGTCAGGGCTAGATTTATATGCCAATGGTATTTCTGATCCTGAAAGTATTGATTTAGCTTGGACTAAGGGTACTGGTGCTCCAAAGGGTCCATTTAAGATATTTGATACAGTCGGTTTAACTACTGCACTAAATATTGTAGATCAATACCAAAAGGTTCCTGGTTTATTTAAGCCTATGTTGTCTAAGATGATGATGCCTTATAACTTTAAGGGCATGAAGGCTATCTTAGAGAAGTATATTGCTGAGGGTAAACTTGGTATGAGCTCAGGCGAAGGTTTCTATAAATATAAATAATTTATAAAATCAACCTCTTTTGTGTATATAATCAAAATACGAAAAGAGGTTTTTTAAATGCTTATTCTATTATTACCAATTAGTGCTTTAATTTGTTTGGTATATGGTCTATATTCTTTATCTAAGACAAAAACAAACATTCTACCATTTGTCATGATGATCATGACAGGCTTTGTCTTTTCTTGTGTAGAATCATTCATTATCTATAATGTACATGGCTTAGATAATGCCTACATGTTATCTAAATTAGTGTTCATTATCATTATTATCTTCTTGAATTGTTTAAATATCTTAGTTAAATCGGAAAGTGTTAAAAAAGCTATTATCGATAATAAGATAGAAAATATCTTTAAGTATAATATTGTAGCTGATAGTTTACTTATCGTTTCGGTATTGCTTACAATCTTTATGTTTAAGTAGTCGTTTGACTACTTTTTTAATGGTGCTAATGGTGTGCCAAATGTTTAGCAGTCTTATTGACTTAGTGCTATTTTTTGTTTAATATAAGCTATGTAAAAAGGAGGTAGAATTTATGATTCAACCATTATATAACAACGTATTATTAAAGAAAGTTGAGGCTTCTAGAGAGACTAAAAGCGGTATTATTATTTCTCAAAAGGAAGAGAGTGAAGAGTATGCTCAAGTTGTAGCTCTTAGTGGTGCTAAGGAAGTTAAGGTCAACGATCATGTATATGAGATGCCATTGAATGTTGGCGATAAGGTAATGTATAAGAAGTACTCTGGTACTGATGTTAAGGATGGAAATGAAGATTATATCTTAATTAAGGCTGAGGATATCTTGGCTATTGTTAAGTAGGAGGTTGTTTTATGGCAAAAGAAATTAGATATGGAAAAGAAGCTAGAGATAGCGTTTTAAAAGGTGTTGATACTTTAGCTAATGCGGTTAAAGTAACTCTAGGTCCTAAAGGTAGAAATGTAGTGTTGGATAAGGGTTATGGTGCCCCAGTTATTGTTAATGATGGCGTTTCTATCGCAAAAGAGATTGAACTTGAAGATACTTTTGAGAACATGGGCGCTAAGTTAATCTATGAGGTAGCTAATAACACTAATGATACTGCAGGTGATGGTACAACAACTGCCACTGTATTGGCTCAATCAATTGTCCATAAGGGCTTAGAACAAGTTGAAAGAGGAGCTAATCCAGTATTCTTAAAAGATGGTATTGATATGGCTTCTAAGAAGGTAGCTGAAGTATTGTTGTCTAAGGCTAAGAAGATTAATTCAGCAAGTGATATTGCTAGTGTTGCCTCTATTTCATCTGGTTCAAAGGAAATTGGTCAAATTATTTCTGATGCGATGGAAAAGGTTGGAAAGAATGGTGTTATCAATGTAGATGAGTCTAAGGGCTTTGATACATCACTTGAAGTAACTGAAGGTTTAAAGTATGACAAGGGTTATATTTCTCCTTATATGGTAAGTGATAGAGAAAAGATGTCTATTGAAATGGATAATCCTTTAATTCTAGTTACTGATCAAAAGATTTCTACTATTCAAGATGTATTAGGTATTCTTGAACAAATTGTTCAACAAAATAAGGCTTTATTGATTATCGCTGATGATATTGAAAATGAAGTTATTTCTACTTTGATTGTTAATAAGTTAAGAGGCACTTTCAATGTAGTGGCTACTAAGGCTCCAGGTTTTGGTGACAATCAAAAGGATCAATTAAGTGATATCGCTACTTTAACAGGTGCTACTGTTATTTCTAAGGACTTAGGTATGCAACTTAAGGATATGACTATGAATGACTTGGGTACTTGTAAGAAAGTTATTGTCGAAAAGGATGCGACTACTTTGATTGAGGGCGCTGGTTCTAAGGAAGCCTTTAAGGAAAGAATTAGTGAATTAGAGTCAATGTTAGAGAAGACTACTAGTGATTATGATAAGAAGAAGCTTCATGAAAGAATTGCTAAGTTAAGTAATGGTGTAGCCGTAATTAAGGTTGGTGCTACTACTGAAGCTGAAATGAAGGATAAGAAGTTAAGATTAGAGGATGCTTTAAACGCAACAAGAGCTGCTATTGAAGAAGGCATTATCATTGGTGGTGGAGCATGTTTGGCGAATGTTTCAAATGAAGTTAGAGATGAATTAAGAAGTGATGTTGTTGATGTTCAAAAGGGTATCAATATTGTTCTTGATTCTTTAACTGCTCCTTTGTATCAAATTGCTGAGAATGCCGGATATGATGGTGATGAGATTGTTAAGAAACAATTAGCTGAAAAAGATAATGTAGGCTTTGATGCGAAGAATGGTAAATGGGTTGATATGTTTGAAGAGGGTATTGTTGACCCATGTAAGGTTACAAGAAGTGCGTTGTTGAATGCTGCTAGTGTATCTGGCTTACTAATTACTACCGAGGCTGCCGTGGGTACTATTAAGGAAAAGGAACCTGCTATGCCTTCTGGTGGTGGCATGGGAATGTATTAATGTAACTAATTACAAAACTTGAAAAACTTTCACATAGTTTACACAAAGTGTTGGTATATTAATGGTGTTAAAAGTTTTTCATTTATCCTATATTTATTAAAAAACGAGTGTAATGCTCGTTTTTTAATTTATTTTATTATTTTTAATATATAATATTAAGATGTATCCCTCGTTAGTTAAATGGATATAACGGGCCCCTCCTAAGGGTCTGTCGTAAGTTCGATTCTTACACGGGGGGCCAT
>JALFIR010000070.1:0-9449 GCA_022776215.1 Solobacterium sp.
ATCTTTTAAATCAATAAAATCTTTGATACCATAATTCATGCGAACTCCTTTCTGATACGACTGCAAAATAAATCATAAAGGAAAAGTAAAAAAGAGAGAAGAATTCTAATAGATTTTTCCCTCTTTTTTATTAAATATAATACTTTTAAAAAACTGTCCCCTAAACTATTCCCCTAAAATGTAGACCCCTAACAAGTTTGGATACCCAGAAAAAGCACAGGGTTTAAACCCTGTGCTTTTCTAAATGTTCCTTGATCTTAATAAATGATTCGTCAGATAAACAATGTTCAATCTTGCATGCATCTTCTTCAGCTTGTTTTTCTTCAACTCCAATACAAATTAAAGCTTCAGTAACGACTACATGTCTTTCATAAATCTTAGTAGCCAAATCTTTACCTTTTTTAAGTAATTTTATATGGCCATTACCATCTATTGAAATATAATGATTTTCTTTTAAGATTTTCATCGCTCTTGAGACAGAAGGCTTAGAATAATCCATAGCTTCTGCAACATCAAGAGAAATAACATAAGGTTTTTCGTTAGATAGTCTTAAGATTGTCTCAAGGTACATTTCACCTGATTCAAGTATTTTCATATATTTATATTAACACTTATTGACTTTAAAAAACAGGAGGTATATATTATTCATGTTAGCAAGAGCTAACTAGTTAGCAATGGCTAAGGAGGTAATATGATGCCACTATCATTTTTAAGAAAAGGACAAGTAGGAAAAGTTACTAATATTGTTGGTAATAACGAGATTAAAGCTCATTTAAAAGACTTAGGATTTGTCTTAGGAGCTGATATTAGTGTAGTTAATGAATTAGCAGGTAATATTATTGTCAATGTCAAAGAAAGTAGAGTGGCAATAGATAGAAACTTAGCTAATAAGATTATGGTTGATTAGAAAGGGGAAGTATGCTTACTTTAAGAGATGTTAAAATTGGTGAAACAGTTACAGTAGTAAAACTTCATGGTGAAGGCGCTATTAAAAGAAGAATCATGGATATGGGTATTACTAAAGGTGTTGTGATTAAGGTTGTGAAGGTTGCACCACTTGGTGATCCGCTTGAGATTAATGTTAGAGGGTATGAATTGTCTTTAAGAAAGGCTGATGCTGATCTTATTGAGGTTTGTTAAATTTTTTTAAGTATAAGTTAGCTTGAGCTAACTAGGGAAGGTCATTATGGAAATTAAAATTGCATTAGCAGGTAATCCTAACTGTGGTAAAACAACATTGTTTAATAGTCTAACAGGATCAAATCAATTTGTTGGAAACTGGCCAGGTGTTACTGTAGAGAAAAAAGAAGGTAAATTAAAGAAAAATGAGGGTGTGATTATTACCGATTTACCAGGTATTTATTCATTGTCTCCTTATACATTAGAAGAAGTAGTTGCGAGAAACTATCTAATTAATGAAAAGCCTGATGTTATCTTGAATATTATTGATGGTTCAAATTTGGAAAGAAACTTGTATTTAACAACACAACTTCTTGAAATAGGAATTCCAGTAGTTTGTGCTATCAATATGATGGATGTCGTTAATAAAAATGGCGATAAGATTAATGTTGAAAAGCTATCTAAGGAGCTTGGTTGTAAGGTAGTTGAAATATCTGCGCTAAAGGGAACAGGTGTTGAAGAATGTGCTAAGGAAGCTGTTAAGGCAGCTGGTAAGATACAAGTAATAAGTCATAAGTATGCTGATGATATTGAAGAAGCACTTAATAATATTGAAGAAAAAGTATTAAGTAAGGTTTCTAATAAGAGATGGTATGCCATTAAGTTATTTGAAAGAGATACTAAGGCTATTGAAAGTTTGGATATTAATACTGAACTAATTGAAGCTGATATTAAACATATTGAAAAGAAATATGATGATGATTCTGAAAGCATCATTACTAATGAAAGATATAACTTCATTTCTTCAATTATTCATGATGTCTTAGTTAAGAAGGATAAGGAAGCCTTAAGTACTTCAGATAAGATTGATAGAATTGTTACTAATAGATGGCTGGGTTTACCAATCTTTGCGGTAATTATGTTCCTTGTTTATTATATTTCAATGGTTACTTTTGGTGCTTCAGCTACTGATTTTACAAATGATGGTGTCTTTGGTGATGGATGGCATTTGTTGGGCATTGGTACAAGTGTTTATGAAGAGGCAAGTGAAGAATATGGTGATTCTGATTTGATCATCGAAGCATTTAATAATGAATATGGTAATGATGATATTTCTTATTCAGTTGATTTAGAGAATGAAGAATATGATGAAACTAGGGCTAAGTCAGCACTTGATGAATTATATTCATTAGTTGATGATAATGCTTCTGTTACATATACAGTAGAAGATGAAGAAACACTTGCTACTGAAGATTTCAAAGCTAGTAAAGATGATTTAAAGGAATCAATTGAAAATTATCTAAATACAGAATATAAAGAAGGATATGGTGCTCCTGATACATCTAATTATGGTATTTGGGTACCAGGTGTTCCAGTATTAATCGAGAATCTATTAGATAGAATTAATTGTGCTGATTGGTTAAAAGGTTTAATCCTTGATGGCATTGTTGCAGGTGCTGGTGCAGTATTAGGATTTGTACCTCAGATGTTAGTCTTGTTCTTCCTATTAGCATTCTTAGAAGCTTGTGGCTATATGGCTCGTATCGCCTTTGTCTTAGATAGAATCTTTAGAAAGTTTGGTTTATCTGGTAAGTCATTTATTCCAATGTTAATTGGTACAGGTTGTGGTGTTCCAGGTATTATGGCATCTAGAACTATTGAAAATGAAAGAGATAGACGTATGACTATTATGACAACTACTTTCATTCCTTGTGGTGCTAAGGTTCCATTTATTTCAATGATTGCCGGTGCTTTATTTAATAACTCACCATGGGTATCTACTAGTGCTTACTTTGTTGGTATGGCAGCGATTGTGGTATCTGGTATTATCCTAAAGAAGACAAAGATGTTCTCTGGTGATCCTGCACCATTTGTTATGGAACTTCCTGCTTATCATATGCCAAGATTAATTGATGTATTACGTTCAATGTGGGAAAGAGGTTGGTCATTTATTAAGAAGGCTGGTACTATTATTGTGCTTTCAACTATCTTTGTATGGTTTACTTCTTACTTTGGTTTTGTGGATGGACATTTCCAAATGTTAAGTGAAGAACAAATTGATTCTTCAATACTAGCATCTATTGGTAACTTAATAGCTTGGATTTTCATACCTCTTGGTTGGGGTAATTGGCAAGCAGCTGTTGCTAGTATCACAGGACTTGTTGCTAAGGAAAATATTGTAGCTACAATGTCAATATTGTATGGTGGTGGTGAATTATCTACTTATGCTACTTTAGCTACTCATTTCACTGCTATTACCGGCTATTCATTCTTAGTGTTTAACTTATTATGTGCTCCATGTTTTGCGGCAATTGGTGCTATAAAAAGAGAAATGAACAATCCTAAGTGGACATGGTTTGCGATTTTATATCAATGTGGCTTTGCCTATGTTATTGCATTCTTGGTTACTCAAATTGGTAATGCCTTTGTTGGAAGTATTAATATCTTAGGTATAATTATTTCAGTAGCCATCTTAGCTTGTATGATTTATATGTTATTCTTTAAGAAATATAAGGAAGCTACTACATTAGAATAAGGAGGAATTGATGGGAACTGCAATTGTTGTGATCATCTTAATAATTATTGTTTATCTTATTATCAAGAGTATGCTAAGTGGTAAGGTATCATGTAGTCATGATTGTAATAGTTGTGGAAGTCATGGTTCTTGTCATAAGCTTGATGATCTTAAAAGAGATTTAAAGAAGGCAAAAGATGAAATACAAATTAAAAGTTGATGGTATGGCTTGTTCGATGTGTGAAGCCCATGTGAATGATTGTATTAGAAATAACTTTAAGGTTAAGAAGGTTAAGTCTAATCATAAAAATGGGGATGTAACTATTGATTGCGATAAACCATTAGATAAAACATTATTAAAAGATATAATCGATAAAACAGGTTATATTGTCTTAAAGATTGAAGAAGCGTAATGCTTCTTCTTTTTGTATAAGAAAAGTCAGAATTTAATCTGACTTTTTACTTATATTTTCTCTTAGTTACTTCAATATTATTTAAGATAACAGGAATAACGATTGGATTTCTATTAGTCTTTGAATAAAGATAAGGTTCCAAAGTATTCTTGATACAATTCTTTAAATCATTAAAAGTAACTTTTTGTTTCATTGTTTCCTTTAAAGCGTCATATACAAGAGTTTCAGCTTCCTTAATCATTGGCTGATTTTCCTTGATATAAACAAAGCCTCTAGAAACAATACCTGGTTTACATAAAATCTTATTAGTTCTTGAATCGATACATACCACAACCGCAACCATACCATTGTCAGCTAAGATTTGACGGTCCTTCAAGACACTAGTTGATAAACCTGATACATCTCTTCCATCTACATAGATGGCGTCAGTCTGTATTCTTGTGTTAGATCTAAATACTTCACCATTTCTTAGTACCAAAGCATCACCATTAGCACAAATGAAACAATTTTCTTCAGGAATACCTGTTTCTACAGCAGTTGACGCGTGGAGTTTAAGCATCTTATATTCACCATGTACTGGCATAAAATAAGTTGGCTTAATCAATTGAATCATCAATTTTTGTTCCTCACTTGAGGCATGTCCTGTTGTATGCAATGATTGGAAGGTCTTATTTTCAAGTACCTTAGCTCCATTTCTTACAAGTTGATTGATAATACCTGATACGTTTAGGGCATTGCCAGGAATTGGATTACTAGATAAGACAACAGTATCACCTGGGATAATCTTGATATATTTATGAACACCATTGGCGATTCTAGATAGAGCTGCCAATGTTTCACCTTGAGATCCTGTACATACAATACATAATTTCTCAGGAGGGAAGGTGTTTACCATATCTTGAGTAATAAAGGTATCGTTTGGAACATCGATTGTTTTTAATTGTTTACCAATTTCGACAACATTTTCCATCGATCTACCAAGTACTAATACCTTACGATCACAAATAGATGCTGATTTAATAATTTGAGCTAATCTATTAACATTTGATGCGAAAGTAGAAACAATTAGTCTCCCTGGTGTCTTCTTAATAATGTCATATACTGTATGAGCTACTTTCTTTTCAGAGATTGAGAAACCTTCAACCTCAGAGTTTGTAGAATCCGACATTAATAGGGTTACACCTGCAGCACCAATATAAGCCATCTTTTGATAGTCAGCATTATTGCCAATAGGGGTTAAGTCAAACTTAAAGTCACCTGTTTCCACGATTCTTCCATTTGGTGTATTAATTAAAACACCAAGAGAATCAGGGATTGAGTGGATTGTATTGAAGAATCCTACTCTGAAATGATTAGTTTGTACAACACTGTTTTCATCAATTTCTTCAATTTTGACGTTGAAGTTTTTTCTACGCTCACTTAATTTCTTTTCAATTAAAGATTTCGCAAATCTTGGGGCATAGATCTTGTTGATCTTACATGCCATTAATAAGAAAGGAATACCACCAATATGGTCTTCGTGACCATGGGTGATGATTAATCCTTTAATCTTGTCTTGATTCTTTATTAAATGGGTAAAATCAGGAATTACGTATTCTACACCTAGTAAGTCATCATCAGGGAACTTAACACCAGCATCGACAATTAAAATCTCGTCGTCCTGTTGGAAACAGTACATATTTTTACCGACTTCTCCAAGTCCACCTAATGCATAAACTAGTGTATCTTTTTTAACGTCATAATTTACACCATTATAAGCATTCGGTTTTGAGCCTTTCATTTTACCTCCATTATATTCTTTCCGATTTCATCCCTATTTTAAGTTAAAAATATCGATTATTCAATACAATATGCGTTTTCATCTACATAAAATGGATCTTTTTTATTGATGTGATCATAGAACAAGATACCTTTGAAATGATCTAGTTCATGTTGAAGGACAATTGCCAAATAACCACTAGCTTTTATTTCGACATTTGAGTCAGTTAATAAGTCATATCCTTTAACCTTAACTCTTGCACTTCTATAGATATAGCCTTTGTGTATATCTTCTACTGATAAGCATCCTTCTCCTGTTTTTAAATAAGCTTTTTCAATAGAACTTGATACAATTTTAGGATTAACTAGGGCATATTCTGTTTCGATGTCACCATTTTCATCTTTTAAAATGATTGATGTCATTTTCTTAAGAACACCAATTTGAACAGCACTGATACCAACGGCTGGCCTTAAGTTTTTTTCTTCAGCAATCTCATCTATTGTTGATTCATCAACATATTTATGCATAGTCAAAAGTATTTCTTTATCTTCATCTGATAAAGGAAGTTTTACATCCTCACTTCTTTTTCTTATAAGAGGATTATCATCTTTAATTATTGTTTCATTATTTATAACCATGTAAATAATTATATTACGATTAAGATTGTTTTGTATGCTAAAATTTAGGTTGTGAAAAAGAAAAAACCAAGAAGAAAATTAAAAAAAACTAAAATGTTTCCAGCATATTGCGATAAAGCCCTTATTTTTGTGACTTTAATCCTTGTAATCTATTCTTCAGTCATGGTAGCAAGTGCTGCTATGGGTGAGGGTGCTGGTGATACTGGTGTCGTAACAAGAACTTTCCAACGACAGATTCTATTTAGTGTTGCGGGTATCTTTTGCATGGTTCTTGTGATCAGGATGGACTTATTAAATTTTTTTGAACTTAAGCATTTTAATTATTTATATTGGGCTGTTGTAGCTTTACTTTTATCTTGTCGTTTCTTTAAAGCTACCTATGGTGCCTATGCCTGGATTAGATTAGGTGCTTTATCTGTGCAACCATCAGAGTTTGCGAAAGTCTTTATGTTACTATATGCTGCTAAGATATTTGAAGTAGATAGTCACAGGGATAATCTTTGGAATGCCTATGTCTATATCGCAAAATCACTTGTATTATTTGGCATTATTTTAGTCATTCAAAAAGACTTGGGTAGTGCTACTGTATTGCTTGGTATGTGCTTTATTATGTTACTTATTGTGCCATATAGAGAACTAAATAAAATTAGAAAATGGATGTTAATTGCGATTCTTTTTGTGATTATAGCCATTGTGATTATCATGTTACCAGTTACTAATACATTCTTAGAGAAACATTCTTCTAGTTATCAGATAGGTAGATTCTTAGCTGCTAATAATCCTTTTAAATATAAATATGATGCCGGTTATCATTTGATTATGGGTCTTGTTTCTTTTGCGACCGGTGGCTTATTTGGAGTGGGTTATGGCCAATCTATTCATAAATATATGAACTTCCCAAACCCTACTACTGACTTTATTTTGCCTATTATTGTTGAAGAAATGGGTATCATTTGGGGTTTTCTTCCTATTATGATATGTTATAGCATCATCTTCTTTAAGTTAATTAGCTATTCTTATAAGTCACAATCATTGTCAGGAAAGATTGTTCTAGCTGGTACTTTTGCCTATTTATTTATTCACTTTGTCTTAAATATAGGTGGTGTATCAGGCATTATTCCTTTGACTGGTGTACCATTGTTGTTTGTATCTTCTGGTGGTTCTTCACTTGTTGCCTCATTAACCGCAATCGGTTTATCAGAAGCTGAGATTATTAAATGTAGAAGGTCATTATGCGCGTAGTTGCTGGTAAATATAAAAGATCAACTTTATTAACACTAGATTCTTTAGCTACTCGTCCTACTAAGGATATGGTTAAGGAAGCTTTGTTTTCTTCTATTTATGTAGAAGATAGTCTTTTCTTAGATTTATTCTCTGGTAGTGGCTCTATTGGCATTGAGGCTTTATCAAGAGGGGCAAGGGATGTTGTCTTTAATGATTTAAGTAAGGATGCAGTGAAGGTTATTAAAACTAATCTTTCAAAGTTTAAAGAAGATAGAAGAGTCTATAATCTAGATTATTTATCTTGTTTAAATAGATTAGAGGGAAATAAGTTTGATTATATATTTGTAGATCCACCATATGCCTTTGAAGAATATGAAAGAATATTTGAGACAATTGATAGCTTAAATCTTTATAGCAACAATTGTAGAATAATAGTAGAAGTTAAGAAGGAAAAGGAATTAGCTGATGAATTATTTTCTTTCGAGAAATATAAGGAAAAGAAATATGGCATAAGTAAGTTGCTGTATTATAGGAGGAAAGATGTCTAACGCAATTTATCCAGGTACTTTTGATCCTATTACTATGGGTCATTTAGATATTATTGAAAGGGCTGCTAAGACTTTTGATGAAGTTTATGTAGCTATTATGGTTAATAAGTCTAAGGTATGTACCTTTTCACTTGAAGAGAGAATAGAATTTATTAAGAAGTGTACTGCTCATATTCCTAATGTGAAGGTTGTATCTTCTAATGGATTAACTGTCGATAAAGCTAAAGAACTTAACTGCAAGGTTATTGTAAGAGGCATTAGAGCGGTTACTGACTATGAATATGAATTAGCTCAGGCTACAAGTAATTTGATGCTTAATAGTGATATTGAAACGTGCTTGTTTGTAGCTAAACCAGAATTGTCTTTTTTGAGTTCTAGTATCGCTAAGGAAATAGCTTCTTTTAATGGTGATATTTCTAAATTTATTCCTGATGTGATTGCTAAGGACGTGATTTTAAAACTAAAGAAATAATGAAACCGTTTTCTTGAAAATGTGAACCGTTTTCATGAAAAAACCTATTGTATTTCATATGAATTTCTCTAAAATAACAATTGTTCAAAGGAGGATTTGAATATATGAAATATGAATTATTTGGTAAATCACCAATCGGCAATATCGAGTACTTAGGTACTTATGGACATGAAGACTTGTTGTTAGAAGCTTGTGACCAATATGAAGGCATGGGTTATAAGACAATTAAGTATTGTGTAGTTAAATAACTATTATGAAGAAGCTGGTTGTTCCAGCTTTTTCTTTACTCATTCATTGATAATACTTCGATAGACCATATAATATTGGCAGGAGGAAATAACTAATATGGTAATCGATGATTTATTAAGAGAACAAAAAATTAGTCGTTATAAATTAAGTAAAATGAGTGGTGTTCCTCAAACTACAATTTCGGATATTTGTAATAGTAAAGTAGATATTGAAAATTGTAATGTTTCACCTATGTATAAAAAAGTACGAGTTGAGGAATGCACAAACAAGGAACTCTTATTAGAATTTGAAGAAGATTATCCAAATGTTCTTAAAGAAGAAATCTAGCTGATATTTTAAAAAACTAAAAGGTTAATAAACAATTAAAAATTATAAGTATTAATTTGCACAGTGGTGCTATCAATCTTATAATTTAAGTGGTTAGAGGTTCTAATTGAATCTTGAACCACTTTTTAAATTAATGGTTATTTAGATGAATTGCAGTAACATTGACGTGGTGGTCTCCTTACTGC
>JALFIR010000032.1:0-25506 GCA_022776215.1 Solobacterium sp.
TCGATTGTAACGGTTTCACCATCGGCTACATTACTAGTAGCTAAATTACCACAACCCGTTAATAACAGCGATAATGCACAAACGCATAATAATTTCTTATTCATCTAAAATGTTCCTTTAATACTTCATCATTATAACAAGCTTCAACAAAAGAATAGAAAATTTAAAAAGCGATTATCAGGTTGGAAACAACTAGATAATCACCCATAGACGCTTTCGCATTATAGCATTAAAATAAAAATCCCTTCACATATATTTAACTGGTAGGAAAAACAAATACGAAAGGATAATTAGATTTTTCATCAACAACTATTTCTTACAAAACTTATAGATAGTCTTAACCAACAGCTTCTCATCAATAGGTTTAGACAAATGGGCATTCATGCCTGCCTTCAAGCTTCTTTCAACATCATCCTTAAACGCATTAGCACTCATCGCAATGATAGGTGTACCTATGCCCATTGCCCTTAATTGTCTTGTAGCCTCAAGACCTCCCATGACAGGCATCATAACGTCCATCAAGATACAATCGTAAGTTCCTTCTTTTAGCTTATCTAAGGCCTCTTTACCATTATTTACACAAGTTGGCACTATACCTACACTTTCTAACATAAACGTTGCAATTTCCCTGTTTATTTCATTATCTTCGACAATCAAAACATGTAAACCACCAACATCATAATTTTCTTCTTCAGCTTCTTCTTTAACACTCTCGCCTAAGTCAAAAGGAAGCTCTACTACGAAAGTTGTACCCTTGTCAACAACACTGCTAAAACCAATAGAACCACCCATCTTATCAACTAGTTCTTTAGTAATAGCCATACCTAAACCTGTACCCTCATAAGTGCCCCTAGCGGTATTCCCCTCTTGGGAAAAAGGTTTAAATACATCCTCTTGGAAATCCTTAGACATACCAATACCAGTATCTGCACACACAAACTTCAACAATACCTTATTTCCAGGACAAAGTTCTTCAGTTAAAGTGATATTAATTGAACCTTCTTTATGATTATACTTAACCGCATTATTAATAATATTCTGGAAAATTTGAGTCAAATGTAGAGGCGAACCAACTAAGTCATTATATTCAATCTTAATATCACTAGTAATCGTAATATCTCTTTCATTCGCCCTAACCTTTGTAATATCAATCGCACTATTAATAACCTTATCTAACTTAAACGGATTATGATCCAAAGTTATTTCACCAGACTCTAGCTTATTCATATCTAAGACATCATTAACAAGATTCAACAAGAAACCAGAACTTTCAAAAATCTTATTAAGACAGTCATCTATCTTTTCCCTATCATCTTCATTATCTTTAGCTATCTTCACAAGCCCCCTAATACCATTGATAGGAGTTCTAATATCATGAGACATTCTTCTCAAGAAAGAAGTCTTAGAGGCATTAGCCCTCTTTTCTTGATCAAGTGCATTAACCAAACGCTTGTTATAATCCATTTCCTTCTCCTTCTCACTTGTCTTATCAAGCCACAAATAAATAACCTTATCTATAGCCCCGTTATCATTTCTAAGTGGGAAACAAGTAACATCAAACCAATGAACCTCATGCTTAAAGGTCTTAGTCATATAAGGTTGATTCCTTAAAAACTTCTCGCAATGTCTAAAATCTATAAATTCATGATATTCATCAGTTCTCTTGCCTGCATAGAAAGAATCCAACATCTTATTAAGCATCACATCGGCATCCTTAATACCTTTATAAAAACCTGCAATATTACCCTTATCATTCACAAACTCATAAGTATTTTTATTCACATCAATAAAAATAGCGCAATAATAAATACTGCTTATCGACTCGATAATACTCATTTGTTTACGCTCTTTTTCTAAACTCAAAAGCTCTTCCTTATGTTTAGACAAAGTAATCAAAAAATACACCACAAACAACAACAAGCTAAAAATAAAAGGAGCGGTAAAACGTGCCAAATTAACTGTTTTGCTAGGATAGAAAACATAATAATCATATGTGGACGTTCTATTACAAATGCCATACCAAGAATTACCATCCATTCTTAGATAGATAAAATCATGGTCATTGACAATCAAATCAAGATTCTCATAAGAATTAAACTTAAAAACCAAAGGCGAATAATCACCAACGCCACTGGTTGCGATTACTGTTGAATCTTTTGCGATAGCCAAAATACCATCATAATTAAAATTGAAACCATCAAACAGATAAGATAAATTATCATCAGAATACATAACATCCTTACAATAATTCACAATCGCAAGCTTATCTTCTTCAAAAGACAAAGCTACCACATCATAAACCATCCCGTCTTTTTTATAATTAGACGCAAAGACCTTAGTGGGATAATCAAAAATCGCATCAATATTATTATTTAAAGAAATGGTACCATCAGGTAATTCTTTACCATATTGAACCAGCACATTATAGTCTCTATCCACAATAGAAATACCAGTAATATGTTGAACGCTTAAATAATCCTCAATCCAAGATAAATCGCTACTACTATGATATCTATCCACAAACTCAATTGATATACCAATCAAACGAGTCTCACTCTTAGTATTATTAACATTCAAATAATCCTCATACGAAGTAACTTGTTTCTTGGCATAATCAATAGTATCATTAGCTGACTTTAATATATTAGACATCGCAATGGTATTACTTATAAAAAAAGTAAGCAAACAAATCATTAAACCAATAGACAATGGCAAATAAACTTTTCTCTTATTCATTGCCATCCTCCATCATCACATTACTTGTATAACTATCAACAATTTCTTTAATAGTTCCATCATTTCTCATCTCATGCAAAGTATTAGCCAACAAAGTTAAAAAACTTTGATCATAGTCTTTCTTAAACGCAACACCCAATTTAGAAGTCAAAACATTCTCATCCAAGAAACGATAATCATCGCTACCCCTGATTAAAGCTTTTAAAACTAACTCATGACCAGCAATCGCATCAACATAAGCTCTTTGAAGACTAATAAACACTTCATTGATAGTTGAAAAAGTATATAAATAACGAATATCACTCAATTCCTCATTATTCTCAAAAGCCCACTCAGCCTTACTAGTAGCCTGCACCCCCACAATCTCATTCTTTAAATCAGCTAAAGAATAAATATCACTATCCTCTTTAACCATGACATATTGATTACTAAAAAGATAAGGACCAACCCAGGCATAAAGATCTTCTCTATCATTCATAGAAAAACCACCCCAAAGACAATCAATCTCGCCACTTTTTAGATACTCATCCTTCTTTTGCCACTCAATTTGTTTAAAAACAGGAGTATAACCCATTCTACTAAGAGCTTCCTTAGCAATATCAACATCAATACCCTTCATCTCACCATTATCAATATATGAAAAAGGTTCAAATTGATAGCTACCAACGACAATCTCTCCATTACTGTTATCCTTTTTAACAGCAGTACAACCGCACAATATAAACAACAGTAAAACAACAGTAACAAACTTCCTCATTACTTAGTCATCTCCTTTTGTAGCCAACCACTAAAGTGATAGTAACAACCTGTAAACACCGCAGCCAAAATCCAAGTTAAACTATAACTCCAACCAATCATACTAATATCCCTTGTAGTCTTTAGCACAATAGCCAAATAAACCTGTCTAATAACTACAAACGCCATAATAGATGTAAACATAGGCACAAAACTTCTACCACTCGCCCTTAGAGCACCAGAATATACTTGATGGAAACATAAGGCAAAATAGAAAGGACACATAATTCTAATAAAAGTAGCACCAGCCTCAATAACATCTCTATCACTATTAAAGATTCCAATACAAGAATCCGCAAAAGTCATAACAATTACGCCCAAGACAATAACCGTAGCCAAAGACATAATCAAAGTAGCCCTAATACCTTGTTTTACACGATCATACTTCTTAGCACCCAAGTTCTGTGACACAAACGTTGTAATTGCCAACATAAAACTATTAACAGGCAAACCCAAGAAATTATCAAACTTATTAGCGCTTGAAAAACCAGCCACCGCAGCACTACCAAAGCCATTGATATAATACATAACCATGACATTAGAAACAGACACTACCATACCCTGTAAACCAGCTGGAACACCCACAAAGACTATTTCTTTTAAAATACTTAAATGAATCTTTAATTTTTTAAAAATCAATTGATACTCGCTCTTATTCTTACACAAGATATACAAAACAAGAACCATCGCAAAAGCCTGACAAATAATAGTTGCTAATGCGGCACCAACTACCCCCAACTTAATAACTCTTACAAACAATAAATCTAAGAATACATTAATTATTGAAGAAACAATAAGAATAAACAAAGGCGCTTTCGCATTACCAACTGATTGTAAAATACCAGTTCCTGCATTATACAAAGTCACAAACACATTACCCAAGAAATAAGTCTTCAAGTAAGCATTAGCGCTATCAAAACTATCACTAGGCGTATTCATCATCTCTAATAGCTTAGGTGAAATTAAATAGCCAAAAACAGATAAGAAAATTCCAAACAATAACGAGAACATCACAAAAGTATGAACTGCCTTAGAAACATTCTCCTTATCCCTTGCCCCATAATACTTAGAAACAATAACACCAGCACCTGTTGCCAAACCCTGGAAAAACGCAATCATCAAATTAATAATTGGCGTAGATGTTCCAACGGCTGCCAAAGCATGCTTACCAACAAAGTTACCAACCACAAAAGAGTCGATAGCGTTGTACATTAATTGAAAGAAATTGCCCAACAACAACGGTATTGAAAACAATAAAATCTTCTCAAATATATTTCCCTCGGTCATTAGACCACTCTTCTTACGTAAAATCATGTGATTATTATATCCCCAATTACTTTAAATAAGACTACATTTGCCGTTTATTCAATTAAATATACCTTTTTTCTATGTATTTATACACAGGTGTAAATAATAGCCTCTAAATATCCCCTATTTGGTGTAATTATTACCATATAGAAATACCCTAATAGGTGTAAATAATGGTATAATTTTACTACCTGAATGGTGTAATTATTAGAAAGGACAGCAATATGAAAAGAAAATATATAGAAGATTTAACAAACTGGAATAATAGTCCAAATAGAAAACCTTTAATTGTTTGGGGTGCAAGACAGGTTGGTAAAACATACCTAATCAAAGAACTATTTGCCAAAGAATATTATTCAAATAAATATATTTATATTGATTGTCTAAAAGATGATGCCTTTACTAATTATTGTTTCCAACATTCCAACGTAGATGACATTATCACTTATCTAGAACTATCGAATAATATGGTAATCGACAAAGATACACTTTTAATCTTTGATGAAGTCCAAGAATGCCTGCCAATAATCACCATGCTTAAATACTTTTGCCAAGACCATAGAGAAATACCAGTTATCGCAACTGGTTCCATGGTTCGTGTAAAAATTAAAAGAGATGCCCATAAGCCAGGCGTAGCTAAAAACGAGTTTATGTTCCCTGTAGGAAAGATTAACCAAATTACTATCAACCCTCTTTCTTTTGAAGAATATCTACTAAATAAAAACGAAATGCTATATAAGAAGATTGTAGACACCTACTATAAATCTTCACCATTAGATGATGCGATTCACGAACTAGCGATGAATGAGTTTTATAATTATCTTCTAATTGGAGGAATGCCTGAAGTTGTAAACGAATATCTAGAAACAGGAAGTTTCCAAAAAGCTAGAATTACACTTAAAGAACTTTATGACAACTATTTAGCCGACATGGAACTTTATCAAGCTAGTGGGGAATCTATTATTAGATCTAGAATCATCTTTAATAATATCTTTAGTCAGTTAAACAAAGAAAATAAAAACTTTAGCCCCTCTTGTGTTGATAAGAAGTTACGTACAAGAGATATTAGAACACCACTAGATTGGTTAACACTAGCTCATATAGTCAACAAATGTTCCCTATTAAAAGAAAAAGTAAGCATCCCCATGATTGAAGATGAAGCCGAAAGCTATAGACTATACCTATCTGACATTGGCATGTTCTCTTATCAATCAGGAATTAACGCAACAACTTTTATCGACAAAAGCGCAAGAAACCAACTATCTGGCATTTTCTATGAAAACTATGTCGCTTGTGAAATGGTAGCCAATGATATTCCTTTATTCTATTGGAAAGGTAAACAAAATTCATTATTAGAATTCATGGTACAAGTAGGTAACAATATCATTCCAATTGATGTTAAAAAATCAAGAGGACAGCTAAACTCATTAAACAAATTTAAAGAACATAACCACTTAGAATACGCTATAAAAATATCAGAAAATAAATTTGGCATAAACAAGGAAAATAAGTTGATTACAATTCCTTTTTACCAAGCTTTCTTATTATGTAAGGATCTAAAAGAAGGCAAAGACTTATTAAAATAATGATTGACAAATACTTCACGAATATATTATCTTAAGAATGTTGAAAAGCTTTGACGAAGAGCGCTTATCTAAAGGAAATTCAAAGAGAGTCTACATATGGTGAAAGTAGATAATGGACATTAGACAAGTAAATCACTTCCGAGCTTATATGCTGAAAATAGTAAGCATATACGTGAGAAACGACGTTACATGTTTAAGGCTTGATAGAGTCTAGTAAGAGGCATACTTAAAACATATGCAATTTGAGTGGTACCGCGGGTAATTTATAAGCTCGTCTCATTAAATTGAGATGAGCTTTTTTGTTTATAGGGGGACATTATGAAATTAGAAAAAAGACAAATCATGCTAATAAGCTTCATGCTATTCTCACTGTTCTTTGGAGCAGGGAACCTAATCTTTCCACCATTCTTAGGACAAAGTGCAGGAAACACCACAATGATAGCCATGTGTGGTTTTATCATCACTGCCGTAATACTTCCAGTACTAGGCATTATCGTTGTAGCTAAATTTGAAGGACTAGACAAACTAGGCGCCAAAGTAGGCAAAAGATTTTCAGTAATAATCACACTACTAATCTACTTATCAATTGGACCTGGCCTTGGTATTCCTAGAGCTGCCTCAGTTCCTTTTGAAATGGCCATTGCCCCATACTTACCAGAAAGCTATAACTTAAATGTAGCTATGTTAATCTATTCTCTTTTATTCTTTACAACAGCACTATGGCTATGCTTAAACCCAAAGAAACTAGTAGACAGAATTGGCAAAGTATTAACACCAACTCTATTAACACTATTAGTATTATTATTTATAAACTTCTTATTTAGAGGTGAAGTCAACATCGCCAACCCAGTTGAAGCATACGCATCAAATGCCTTCTTAAAAGGCTTTACCGAAGGCTACAACACTATGGACGCTATTGCAGCCCTTAACTTTGGACTAGTTATCGCAACAACTTTAAAATCATTTGGACTAAAGGAAAAGAAAGACCGTATGCACTACACTTATCTTGCCTGTTTATTCGCAGGAACAATTCTTGCTTTAGTCTATATGATGTTATCTTACATGGGCATGTGTAGCTCAGGCGTCTATGCCCTACTTGACAATGGTGCCTGGACACTTAGATGTATTGTACAAGAAGTATTTGGTGAATTTGGAGCCTTCATACTAGCATTAATCTTCACATTAGCATGCTTAACAACCTGTGTCGGATTAATCAACTCAATTTCACAATTCTTTGAAATCCAATTCAAGAAACTATCATACAAGACTTGGACAATTCTAATAACAGTCTTCTCATTCTTAATCTGTAATTTAGGACTAAACATGATTCTAAGCATCTCAGTACCTGTACTAAATGCCATCTACCCAGAATCAATTGTCCTAATTATCTTAGGTCTTACTGATAAGCTTTGGAAAGACAACAAATATGTTTATCCACTAGTAGTCGGTGGTGTTACTGTAGTAGCTGTTATCCATGCACTAGAAAGAATCAACATTAACATTCCACTTCTTACAAACTTAACAAAGCTATTACCACTATATAAGCTTGACTTTGCTTGGTTATCAGTAGCTTTAGCACTTCTTGTACTAAGTCTTCTTATCAATAAACTTAAAAAGTGTTAATATCAATTCATGAACATCTTATTTTCTATTAACTCAAAATTTATTGAACTAACTAAAAACTGTATTAAATCAATCATTAGATACGATCAAGATATCGACTTCTACATCCTTCATCACGATCTATCTAATGATGATAAAAATAATCTTATTAATTCATTCAAGTCTCAAACATTTCACTTCATTGAAATAGACGAAAATGAATTCAAAGACTTCCCAATATCATCTAGATATCCACTAGAAATCTATTACAGATTGTTTGCGCCATTACTACTTCCAAACAGCCTAGATAGAATTCTATATCTAGATGTTGATATTGTTGTTATCAATAGTCTTAAAGAACTATATAACACAGCACTAGAAAACTATTCATATGCAGCCTGCACTCACATAAGTGATGCGATGACCACTATGAACTGTATTAGATTAAATATTGATTTAGACACTCCTTATATCAATACAGGTGTGCTACTAATGAACTTAGATGAACTACGTAGTAGTCTATCTAAACAACAAATTCTAGACTATGCGAATAAACATAAGAAACAGTTAGTGCTATTTGACCAAGACATCTTAACTGCCCTTTATGGCAAAAAGACTAAACTTCTTGACTACACTAAATATAATCTTAGTGATCGTATGATTAACTTCTATAATATGCGCAACCCTAAGAATAAACTAACTCTTGACTCAATAAGAAAAAACACTGTTATTATTCACTATTGTGGTCGTAATAAACCTTGGAAAGATAATTATCTAGGACAACTAGATTGTTTCTATGAAGAACTAAAAGAGGGAACCAACTAATCATATAGAAGGTTCCCTTTTTATAATTATTAATCAAAGAAATGTTTATCAAGCTGCGACAATATGTAACTGTTGTTTAACCAGAAACTTTGTTTAGTCATCCATTCCCCATTAGGAAGTTGGTCACCATCACATTCAATATTTCCTCTTTCATATCCGTTATTAAGTTTATAAGCAGACTTAGATGTGTGAGGTCTCATGTGAAGAACAACGCTATTTTTCTTATTTAACAAATCATTAGAAACACTATTATTCTTTATAGTGAATGTAACACCGTTAACTATTTTGTCATGAATGGTTTGCCATTCTTCTTGTGCTTTTCCATATAAATCTAATGCAGGCATATTCCACAATTGTACTCCCTTTAACACATAGTTTTCACCGTTTGATTTATAAACAATGAATAGGAATTTTGTTTCTTCAAAATAATTGCAGAAAGAAGAGCCTTCATAATCCTCTTCAGCAAGTTCTCTAAAATTAATACTAGGCAAAGACATAGATTCAACCATATGTCCATTTTCTTCAAGGCGAATACTCTTAACCTTAATATTGGCTTTTTCAAATTCGCTAGCATGATTACTCTTGATACCTAGCATCTTGTAACCTAGCGAAATCCACATGCTCTTTTTCTTGTCGTATTCTTGATTATACTCAGCGCACAATTCTTCATCGGTTTTTCCAATGTGTTTATCTATTAAGGATATTATTTGTTCCTCAAAGGTGGTGCTTTGATTTAAATTATTGACTTTAATTATAGATTCATAAGATAGTTTGTTTTTAAGAATATATTCGTGTAAAACATAATCCATATATTGTCTTTTGAAACAAAAATTTCTCTTTTTAGCTAATACACTATCGTTGTAATATTGATGAGCAAGGCTTTTTTCTGCGTTAGCGCCTTTGGTACATGCACCTAAATATAAAGTATCGCTTTCACTTAATTCATGAGCCTTACCGGCTTTAATCTTATTAATTATCTTTAAATAATCTTGAATAATTATAGTTAAATCATCTACTGGCGGTTTAAATAAATTTACAAATTTAATTTCGTAATCAAATCTTTCTTTAGACTTATCTCTTAAATAATGAACTAAAAGAATAAGCTTGATTTTATCCCAAACATGGCTCTTATAAAAATCTTCTTCTACAGGTTCGTTATAAGAAATGTTGGTAATCGATAATCTCTCACCAGCACTATAGGTGCCATCTTTCTTTAAATCAATGCATGTCTGTTTCAATTCCATTCCTGTTTTAGAAAAATCAGCTTCTTGAATTCCATTAGGGTTATAACCAAAATAATAGCGCTCCAAAAAATTACCAAGTTGTCCTTTAGCATTAGCACTCGGAATTTTTTCGCCATAAACCATAGACGGTTCGCTTACATGATAAGTCGTGCTATTTGGATTAACATAATACTTTTGAACCGAGTTTTGATACTCATCAAAAATTTGATTGAATGTCATACCTTCTAATCTTTTAGCATAATTATAAATACTATCTACACTAGTGTCGTCATAATCAAACAGCATGCCCAAATTACCACCTTACCTAAAAAATAACCAAAAAATTCTTGATCAAGACATCTAAATTTGTTATAGTTATTATAGCATTTGTGTCATTTGAGGAGGAGACCCATGAATAAGACTGTAATTGAACTATTTGCCGGCGTTGGTGGTTTCCGAGTTGGCTTAAATGATATACACGGTTTTGATGAAAACGGAAAAGCAATCGAAAATAGAGATTGGGATTTTGTATGGGCAAACCAATGGGAACCAAGCACAAAAATACAACATGCCTATGATTGTTATGTGAAACGTTTTGGAGACGAATGTAGCAATTTAGATATTTCTAAAGTGGATACAAGAACTATCCCAAATCACTCTTTATTATGTGGTGGGTTCCCATGCCAGGATTATTCTGTTGCGCATACATTGTCCAAAGAACAAGGAATCGAAGGTAAAAAAGGCGTTCTATTTTGGGATATCGTTAGGATATTAAAGGACAAAGGAACACCATTCTTCTTACTAGAAAATGTAGATAGGCTATTAAAATCTCCTGCTAAACAAAGAGGAAGAGACTTCGGTATCATGTTAAGAACTTTATCTGATTTAGGTTATAACTTAGAATGGCGTGTTATCAACGCCGCTGATTATGGTTGTGCTCAAAGAAGAAGAAGAACTTTCATTTTTGGTTGGAAACAAACTACCAAATATAACAAGAACATTGACTACGATGGTCCTAGATATATGATGCATAAAGATGGACTATTTGCGAAATCTTTCCCTGTTGAAATGGATGAAGAAAGCTTTAAACATATCAACATCAATGAATTCGAAGATGCTGTCGATGTTACAAAACATTTTAAAGCAGATTTTGATAATACAGGTATTATGATTGATGGTCAAGTTTGGACAACGAAAACTACTCCAATCTACGAAGAACCAATCACAATGGGGCAAATTAGAGAAAATAGAAATGGTCTAGATAATTATTTCTTAAAAGATGGAACTCTAACTAAATTTGAATACTTAAGAGGTCCTAAAAAGATAGCTAGAAAACGTCCTGATGGAACTGAATACTTCTATTCTGAAGGTTCTATGTCTCCATATGATAGTCTAGAATTACCGGGAAGAACCATGCTTACAAGCGAAGGCTCTGTTAATAGATCCACACACGTCATTCCCGATAAAGAAACAGGCAAACTTAGATTATTAACACCAATTGAAACCGAAAGACTCCAAAGTTTCCCTGATGATTGGACTAATACTGGTATGCCCGAAAGAAGAAGATACTTTATGATGGGCAACGCTCTAGTCACCAAAATCATTAACAGGATTGAACCAGTATTAGAAGAAATTATAGATAACGAATAAAACGACAAAGCGAGCAAATATTAAAACGCTCGCTTTTATAATCCCGTATATAAATTATTTTTACTTTCCTCTTAATTATTAAGTGAGATGTCATCTATTTTTATCTTTTCATCAAAAAAGTAATCAAATAATTCAGAAGTACCAAAGCTATAGTTTATTCTTAATTACATATGAACAATTAAGAAGCATTTTTATCATCATGTTACAAATAGTCTTAACTATTAGCATAGCGTTTTATTATGATTAAAACTTTCTTAAAATTCTTGGAGAATTTTAAGCGTCATCATTGATGAATTTATAAACAAGTCCTAAATATTAACATTGTTATACAAAAGCATTAAAAATCTTATGTTAATGATAAGGTTGCAAATTAATACTTTTAATAATTTGCAATAAATGGTTGAAACGCAGCTTTTACCAGTAATTTCATAATCACAGTTCACAATTTAACGACAGACATCAACATAATTTGACTTATGTTCGAAGTTCCTATCTCCATGTGTGTTATTTAGGTTTCGAAGTTACTTATCACATCTTTATATAGGACTATAAACTTATAAGTTTAATCTGCCAACTTTTTATATGCTTTCATATTTTGATGTATCAATTTTTTAGAAATAGTATCAATTTCTACACTATCGGCAGTTTCATAATTTTGGTTATTGTTGATTTTTAACAAAATATATTCTGGCTTGTTGTTTTGGGTTACAATGACAGAACCTTCTTCACTAGCTATTTTAGCAACTTTAGAAAAATTTTGATTAGCTTCAGTCATAGAAACCGTTTTTTGCGTTTTAATATTCATATATAACTCCAATCTAGAATAATTATCTTCTACTCATATTATATTTACTTTTATCAAAATATAACTTAACAACAAAATAGGCGGCTTTTCTTGCCACCTATCAATTCTTAATTTTTAACCAATAATTGCAGGTTGACAAATGTAGTTTTAGCACAACATTTTTATTGTTGTTAAAACTTACTTAAAATTCTCCGAGTATTTTAAGGAAACAATAATCAATTTAAATAGATTTTTAGTAGATATGTTAAGAATTATAAATTAATACTATATACAAAAAACCTATAAGCTGTTTAACTTTTGAGGTTCTCTACTTACAACGCTTGCCTTTTATAAATCCTTTATATCAACTACCTTGATACCCTTTTCTTTTAACATCCTTACAAAGATTCCATCTCCCTTTGTCTTATTGCCAGAGAAAGTACCATCATATATTTCATTAGTACCGCAACTTGGGCTCCTTGATTGTAATATAGCCACATCAACATCAGATGAATATTCCAATGCTTTCTTAGCACCCATTATAAATTCTAAGGTAACATCAACTCCACCACTATTAACAACCCTATCACCAACAATCTCTGAAGGTAACCTAGGTGTAGGTAGCCCTCCCATAACCTCAGGACATACCATTATTACATCATGACCCTTTAAAAATTCATGTAGCTTCTCACTATAATTGTTACTACCATTATATTTACAATTTTCACCCATTAAACAAGCACTAACCAAGATTTTCATACTTATTCAATTATATCAGTAGGATTAACATTCACAAACAAAACCATTGCATCATACATTGTCTTAGGAGGCTGAAAGATTCTATAGCTTTGAGGTATCAAATAGAAGCCTTCTCCTAAACTTCCCATATAGATATAATCAACGTCTAATTTTGATGTATCAATAATTCCTACATTCTTACCACTCATTTTTAATGATTTAGTTAAAGGATCATGAGAATAGAAAGTCCTAACAATTCTTTTACCCTCAGAAGGTAAATTACATCTAGACTTATAAAAATCAGTACCAATGGCATAATAGCCATTCTCTTCCTTTAAAGACAACAGTTTACCCATAGAATCATATGAACCCCACTTAGCAACATGTTCATTATGAGCGCATACAAAGACCTTATCTTCTCTTTCTAATATCCACTCAATATTTTGAGCCATATACTTGTCTCTTAATAGGCTATTATCTACTTCCTTGTTTTGTCTTTTAATTTCCTTTAGATATAAGTTAATATCTTCATCTGAATACTCCTTATCCAAATATTCAGTTCTTTGCATATCAAAACCATAGAACCTAATATCATCATCTAAATGACTCATATTATAATCACGCATATAATCAATAAGATTCATCATTTCCTTAGTCTGATAAATCTTAAAGCCAATCTTCTTAACAGCCTTAAAGTACTTCCACTACCACCATGAATATAATCATTAACCTCTAGAAAACCACCAAAGTCACCCTCTATCGCAAAAGCTCTTACACCATTTTCTTCTACTAACTTCTTAAATATACTCAGTTTAAGTTCCTGAAACTCTTTATTACCATGAGTTGCCTCGCCCAAAGCTATAATCCTCTTATCAGCAAGTATTACAATCTCATCTTTAAACTCAACACCATCAACATAATTCCCAGTAGTAAAGCCACCAAAGTAACAATAAACCATGACTAAAAAGCCATTATAAATAAAATTATCTTTTTCATCTAATCAAATCTTAAGGCGATACATTAAACAACTTTGCCAAGGCAATTAAATTAGAAGTACTTGGATCAGAACTTCCATTTTCCACTTAGAAACAGCCTGTCTACTAACGCCAATGACCTCTGCCACAAACTCTTGTGTCATCTTGCACTCTTCTCTACAAGCCTTAATATTCTCACCTAGACTTTTCTTATAAGTATTCTTCTCTTCTCTAATACTTTTAGAATTAATAAATTTAATCAAAGCTCTAATCAACAATAAGAAAGCCACAAGAACACTTATGCCAAGTAACAATACAATTCCAAACACAATATATCCCATACTTTTAGCTCCATGTCTTAATGTTAGCTTTCTTATGATGGTTGCTCTACCAACTATTGCGCTACTTTTAGTTTCTTTTGCATATTTTACAAAATTTAACCATTTTTATCATGATTTTCAACATGATAGAATGATAAAAAATAAAGGAGGACCAATCATGACTGAAATTATTAACACAACTCCTCAAATTGGAAGTAAACTACGCAGTAAGAACATCCTAAGACTGCCTGAATCTATATCTAGTGCCAGTGGCATTATTATTAATGGTCGTAAAATTAGAAGCTTTGTCTTTACAACAGACTTAGCTATTATCAGAAACTGTGACGCTGACGCTGTATTTGCGGTATACCCATTTACCCCTCAACAGTCAATTTCTGATGCCATAATCAAAGCATCATATATTCCTGTATTCTGTGGAGTAGGTGGTGGTACTACCAAAGGCCTTAGAACAGTATCTCTTGCCAAAGACGTTGAATGCCAAGGAGCCATGGGTGTTGTACTAAACGCACCAATATCAGACCTTAACCTTTTAGCTGTTGCCAAAGCTGTAGATATTCCTGTAATTATTACAGTAACAAAAGAAGACACCGACATCCAAGCAAGACTTGATGCAGGTGCTGTAATCTTAAACGTAGCCTGTGCTCAAAGAACTCCTGGTGTAGTAAGAAAGATTAGACAGCAATTCCCTAATGTACCTATTATTGCCACAGGAGGCAAAACTAATGAAACTTGTAGAAACGTAATAGAAGCTGGAGCTAATGCAGTAACCTATACTCCACCTACTACCCAAGAACTGTTTAAAGAGATAATGGTTAACTATAGGGATGAATAAGAGCTATGTAATATAAAACATAGCTTTTTATGCATTTATTGTTGTTTTTTACATTTTATTCCCTAGCGCGATCTTGAATTACAATATTGCGATCATTTAAAATGATCTTAGTACGATAATTTATGGGAGATCTAGAAATGGCTAATGCAAAAGCAAAAACAATTAATTTGTTATTATACGAAGGAAGTCTTACAGGTGTAATCAGCATCGAAGATTCTAGTTGGAATTCAGGGGAACTATATTCTGCCCCAAGAGAATCTGTTTCTGATTTATTGAATACAGATGCCTGTAATAAATATGGGGTATATTTACTTCTTTCAGAAAGCATGGTTTATGTTGGCCAATCATCAGACTTATCAAAGCGCATAACACAACACACCGTAGGAAAAGGATGGTGGGAGAGTGTATTAATATTGACAACAAAAGATGATAGTTTAACTCATACTGATATAGATTATTTAGAAGCCAAGCTCATAAAAATGGCTAACAACGTTAATAGGCTTGACTGCGATAACAAAAGCAAGGGAAATCCTATTAAAGTAGATAAGTATCGTCGAGTTTGGCTAGACCAATTCTTAGAAGAAGCTTTATTTTTAATGCAATTAATCGGGATTACTGTCTTTACAGAGAAAAAGGTTAACAAACCAATTGTCAATACGGTTAATGACAATGATATTAAATATATCACAAAACGTTCAAAAGGCGAAGCAATAAATTACCTTAAGGAAAAAGGGGTTAACATAGGCAAAAATGTCACTTATGCGACAAGAAATGATAAAAATGAATTTTTGGCAAATCCAAAAATATATTTACTGGAAGATGATTGGTGGTTTGTTTTAAACGATGCCAGTATCAATCAATTAATTGTATTAAAGATTCCTTCAAAAACATTTTGTGTTAAAAAAGACAACAAAAAAGGATTCTATGTCAGAAGCGACAAACCAGATATGTTAGACATAAATATCAACGCAAAAACTTACATAGATAATAGAAGCAAGATTTGTTTTAAACCATTTATAGAAAAGATTGTAGAATATTAAAATCAAGGATACTTTATACAGTATCCTTGATTTATAAAACACAATATTTTTAAAAGACTAGTCAATTATTCTTTCTTTAATATCAACTATTTGCCTAAAAATCTCCTCTAGAACATTTACAACAATACTATTTCCTGCTAATTTAATCATTTTTTCTCTAGCAAAGAAATCCTTTCCTCTTAGTTTAAAATTATTATCAACAAGAACTTGGAAATCTCTTTCATCAAAACCCATTAACAGAAAGCATTCTCTTGGTGTTAGATTTCTATATGGCGCTTTGCCTTCACCGCCGTTATAAGCAATTATTCCGGAATTTGGATTTCTATCTTGCTTTGTGGTAATGGTTTTTATAGTATTCTCTAGCATATGATTCCCATCAAATAAAAGATTATTATCTTCATATATTGTTCGTCTTGATGGGGTATTGTTAGGATTACTGATATCAGCTTCTATTCTGTATCTAGGAACTCTGTAATCCAATCTTAAAAAAGTTCTTAATCTTCTCATTCTAATGCCATTATTTTCCTGAAGTTCTTCAAGATTATGATTTGTAAAATATTGTTCAACTTCGTTCCGTTTTTCTTCAGTTTCTGTTAAAACACTTATCATAAATGTTCTCTCGCGAGTTTGAGGAATTCCAAAATTTACTGCATTCAAAGTATAAATTTGGTTGATGTAACCAATACTAGTTAGATAGTTTTGCCATTCCTCAAAATTGTGCCTATGGGTTTCAGATAGTATATTACTAACATTTTCCATTAGTAAAAATTTAGGCAACGGTTTTTCTAAAGACACATATTCTTTAAGAATTCTTTCAACTTCCCACAACATACCTGATCTATTATGTGCATTTCTATCTATGCCACTCATATTATTATGCCAAGCCCCACAAATGGATAAATCTTGACATGGAAACGAGTATGTTAAAAGATCAATTCCATCTTCCAATTCTTCGGCTTTGACATCTGTAATGCTTATTAGATTGTGTGTTCTTTCAATTGCGCAGTAGATTCTTTTTAAAGTATCTAAAGACATTGAATGTAAAGATCTTTTGGAGATGGCTTTTTTTCCATCGCCACTTAATGTAACTCTATCTAGTTCCGTTAATATATCTTCTTTAGTAAAATTGTTGTATCTTGTAAGATCTTGTCTTCCATTATGAATAAGATCATAAGCATATATAGCGTTTATATCCCATTCGATAGTTGAAACTATCTCATGCGGAACACCTATTCTTTCTAAAGCTTTAGCTTGTGCTCCTATGCCACTGAACGCTTCAACTACTCTAAGCACTATATTTTCCCCTTCCTTATTTAGGATAACCCTCTTCCCTAACGCGATTCAATATTTGCATAATTCTTGCACTTTGTTTATCTGAAGGCACTTTTCCTTTTTCAATGTTAATCGCCACTTGTATAAATTCTAATTCTTGATAATTTAAAACACCATGAGAGTTATTCCACTCAACTAATTTTTTCCAATTTTCAACTCCATAATTATACACTTCTAAGGTTTGATTTATGTCATTTGTTAGCTTTTGATCCTTTTTGTTGCTCTTCTTCATAGAAATCAAATCTTCTTTTGAGTTTAGTTCATTTATAAACTCATCACTAAGAACAATATTTAGCTCAGTTGCTTTTTTCCAACATTTTTCACGCTTTGCCCATTCTGTTACGTTTTCAACTTCCCTATCATCATCGATGAGAAAATCATAAATTAACTTAGATGTTTTTGCTATTTGTTTTTGCCAAGCTTCAGATAACGATTGCTTTTGCCATATATCATGGAACGAAATTGAATATTCTGGATACTTTTGATTAACAGTATAAATTATTACAGAAAGTGTATAAGCAACAATATTGGCTTTATAACTATTAAACCAAGTTTGATTCTTAACAATCTTATCTGCCCCCTTAAACAAAATTGCCATTGAAATAATGTCTTCAAAGAAACCTTTATTAAAAACAGTTTCATCTTTTTCCCATTGTGTAGAGACGTATGTAGCGAATTTAGCAAACGCCTTTTGCCCACCAGCCGAAGCGATATCTGGTCTCATATTCATGATGTTCCAATATTTAGCCAAATCAACTTTTTTAAATAGCTGATTAGATGGATTTGATAATTCGAACTTTTTCTTTTCAGCAGGCGTACACTTATAAGTTTCTTGTTTATACTGGCCATTTGCTCTTTCGTAATACCAATGTGTTCCATATTGATTGCCGTTTACAGCAGGAGCAATTGTTTTACGCGAAAATTCTTCCATTCTTATATGGAATGGATGATTAGACCATAAATCAGCTTCGCTGACTTTATTTTGACTGTTGGCATATCTAGAAATATTAGGTATTAATTCTTTAGCTTTTTCAGAGTCAACAACACTTAATTTCATAGGAACAAAAATTTTCTTAATACTTTCTTCTGATCCATCTTTTTTATCATTTAGTAACGCCATCGCTAATGAAGCTGTAGTTTGTCCTCCGTTAACAATCTGAAGTGCCGTGATTTCTTTTATATATAAGTTTCCATCAACTATGTGAGTTGAAATTTCTGAAGCGGTACCCGCTATTCCATTGTTATAAGCAAAAAATAAAGTAGGATTATTTAAAATTGTATTTCTAATTCCTTTATTAACTTTACCTTTTGTTTGTAAAAAAGAACGAACATTTCCTTCTAAAAGTCTGCTTCCATAATTGTTATATAGATTTGCTAGTAAGTAGCCAGGAATATTGCAAAGATATGCATCGTATTCTTCTGTTTCATTCGCATGTAAACAAGGTATGCCATTTTCCGAATATTCCAATAAATTAATTACAATGTCTTCTTTACCAGTTTTTGAGTTTTCAAGTTGATAAATACGACCCATATCCCATATATTAAATTCCACTGGGATTCCATCAATTTCTTTGGATTTTAAGTCTTTTATCCTGTCACTCATAATCATATCGGTCAATAGAAAAATTCTATATTTTTTTACTTTTTGATATTTATGAACCAAATCATAGGCAAGGCCATATCCTGCAGAACTTTCTTCAGCTGTTTCAACGATATATTCTTTATCTTCTATAAAATTTTGTGCTCTTTCAAAATACTTTAATGCCTCTGTTTTTGTTAAAGTACAGATGCCGTTATAAGATATTTGTGAACAAATAAAAATGTTTAAAACTTCATCTAGTTCATCAAACGAATAGCCATCAATTTCTATTTTAGAACGTCTTTTTCCTATCCCTTCAAATGGTACATAATACAAATCATCTATTTCTTCAGCGTCAATTAAAACACCCTTAAAGTATTCCATCAACGCTTCTTTATCTTCCATATCTTCTGTAGCGACTTGAAATTTTAAATCTTCAATAAAGTCATCTCTAAATTCTTGCAATTCCATCCGAAATACTCCATTCTTCAATATTACTTGTTATTAATTCATAATTGATTTTACCTATTGATTTGTTCAAATCTCTTTGTCTTAAACATGGAAATGTATTGTTTACCATATACATTTTTGAACTTATAAAATGATAATTTTTATTATCGTACTCATCATTATAAGTGTATCCCCAATACATCAAAAGCACATCTAATCTAATTTTTAGACTTTCATCCAATATTAGTTCTTTAATTTCAGATACTAGTTTATTTAAATTTAAACGATCATTATCACTAATACTTGTTTTGTCTAAATATAGAACCACTAAATTGCCATCGCGATTAGTATCCAATTGTTCTACAGAAGAAATTCTAATAGTTGTTGAACCGGGGCTAACAGCCTTAACTTCGAACCAAGTATCCTTATACATAAAATCTTGATCAGTTTTTTCAGGTCCCATCCACGATTTTATTGATTCTTCAACACCATACTTTTCAAATAAAAAATTCTTCAAGAAATATAATTCTCCAATCAAGCCTTTAACTTCATTATCAGTTAATAACGTACTTCTTGACCTTTCCAACATCTTTTTCCATAAAAGATATCTGTTGCACAAAAAATGCGCTCCATCTTCTTTTTTACAATTAATCGATGAATTAATCATATCCATACAAAAATACGAAAATAATTCAATATATTTATCGTTTAAAAGCGAAAAAATAATAGCGTATTGTTTATCCTTTCTTAAGCCAACATAAACATCTATTGCTGATGAATTCGGAATACTGCTTGGTTTTGTATTAGAAATGAATAGCAATGATGGATTAAAATCTTTATTCATTCCTAGCATCAAACCCAAAGGGTGTTCTATCTTAGCGAGTTTATAAGCATCATTCTGGCCATCCATTTCTCCAAAAAAATCATGGTAAACTTCGTCAAATTCAATCATTCTCATCTTCCGTTTCCTCATCATAGTCATCATCATTATCAACGCCAATTATTTCTTTCATTTTCACCTTATTGATTTTATAATTGTGGGTAATCTTTTTCTTTCCATCTATATCTGGAATACCAATCGCTAGTCCAAATACAAGATTTTTATAAGCTTCTATAAGTTCTGGATGTTCAATCTCTTTTTTGTTCTCGGTTAACAACACGGGATAAATAATCAAAAGTGGATTTCTCTTATATCCAGTATTAAAATAATCGTTTTGTGTATAACTCTTATTCTTTTCAGTACTTGCTCTATTTTTATTAGCTCTGTCTTGTATTATTTCAACCTCTTCTTTTACAAGACCACCTTTAGCGTAATTAGTACTTCCTAAACGAGATTTCGATCCTGACATTTGAATATATTTCTTATCCTCATTGATTGTAAACGATCTCGCAACAGGGCCTAACGCCAAATTATCAGAAATAATCTCTTCATTATTTTTGGAATTATCTGCAATTATTAAATCCCAATAATCAAGCTTTTCTCTTTTATCTTTTATAATATCGATTATACTTTCTGGAACAAAATCAAAATTAAAAACATTAACATGAAAGGAAGATAATAAATCGATTATATAATTTTTAGGTATTGATAATATTTGTCTATGTTTACTTTGTTCTAACTCTACAACTGAATTACCATATATTTTTTCATTGGTAAATTTATATCCATCATTTGATAGTTTATCAATCCATGCATAAATAATTTTATTGTTTGTTTTATTGATTTTCTCATCCAAATCTAAATATTTCGTTTCTACAACAGTACCGCTTAAACTAATTGCTTTTGAATAATCTTCTGCACTTCTCATTTTATTAACAGCAGTAACCATCAATGAACCAATATCATTTCTTACCCCCAAACCAAAATCCCTAGGGGTGCAACCTGCGTTCATCATCTTTTTAACTTCATGTTTTAAATCCTCTTGTGCTTCTGTTATATATTCATACCATTCAATCGATCTTTCGCTCATCCAAATTTGGCATAAATCAGAGTAACCTTTTCTGTACCCAAACCATCTGCCCATTTGCATTAAAGTATCATACATTTTTGAATTGCGATAAAAATAGCTTGTTGATAATCCTTCTAGCGTTAGTCCTCTTGATAAACTAAAACCACCTACAGCAATAATGCGTAATCCTTGTACTTCGTATTCATCATAATTTAAGTTTCTTTTAGAATTGGTGCCATTAATTGTCCTAACCACAATGGAAGAACAACTCTTATATAGATTTTTTTGAATAGTTTCCCAATCAAATATTTCATCTTTATTTTTATAATTCATATTAACAAAATGGGTTTCGTAAACTTTCTTAGAAAAAGAGATAGCTTTGTGTTTTTCCCCAACTTTTCCTAATTTACAATAATTTTTAAACTCGATCATGTATTCTCTAACAAAATCGTCGATAATATTTGCAACTTTAGTTTGAACGCCAATAAAACGACTTATATTAACCAACATAGATCTATGAGTGCCTTCTTGCCCTCTTAAATCTCTAATTGTATTCGTTATAAAGAATGAACAAATGGCTTCTTTCAACGATAAAGGAAGTTCATTTGGTTCAAACTCTTTTTTATGATTTTCCGGTAAAAAAGTTTCACAATCATCATTAGTTTTTAAAATAAAATTATACTCTCCGTCATCAGTAAACACAGAACTTGCACCAATATAATTAGTAGGAGCATCTAAAGCATATATAAAATCTTCTGGGAACAAATCATCACTAAGCATTTCTTCATCACTATCAGGATTAATAAATATATTCGCATAAGGTGTTGCAGTAAATGCTACATAGGTCGAGTGAGTAAAAACATCTAACATTTTTCTAATACAACCATTTATTGCACTAGGAGATTCATCTTCTTTTTTTGTATTTACAGAAGCATTGTCCGCTTCATCATCAATCAATAGCATAGGAGCATCTATTTTGCCATTATTCGCATCATTAGCATTATAAAGTCTTAACCATCTTTCTAATTTTTCTAATACGCTCTTATTTTTCTTAAGTACAAATATAACAGGTGATGAAAGACTCTGTAATTTAATATTTAAATTATTTGCAACTGGTTGCAAAAAATCATTAGTTGTAGAGGTTAGTGAACAAGCGTAAATAGAACTATCAATGTTTCCAACACCAACATTAATGTTGGATTCTTTGCGGACAAACCCTTTACTATCAAGCCCAACAAAGCCCTCATCCAATCTTGATTGTGTTTGTTGTCTTAATTTTTCTATCGTACCAGTGAGTAGAATAATTATTTGATACCCAGCATCTGCAGCTTTATTTATCAAAGCTGTATATGTAGAAGTTTTGCCGGATTGAACATCACCTATAACTAAACCTTTATTAGAAAAGTTGTATTTACTATTAGGATCTCCCAACAAGTCCATTATGGAATCAGTAGCTCTATCTATTGCATTTACAGCTTCAGGTGCAAATTCTTTTGTTGTGATTAAATATTGTCTATATCTACTCCAAAATTTACACTCATTATTGGCTTTTGCATTTAAGTACCACGGCTTGTGAGTTTCTTTTTTAATAACACTTCCGACATCCATTCTTACCTTTAATCGAGAAGAAATTTCATCGATAATCTTCTTTTTATCATCATCATTAACATCGAACATTGTTGAATAAATATTAACCAGTTTTGCCAATTCATCTTCACTTACCACATCATCATAATTATTATTTATGTGGGTTATAACATTGCTTGTAATTGTTTTAATCGCATCCATTTAAATATTCCTCTTTAATTCTCTTTAAAACATCTTCATGCTTAGCAAAATACTCTATATAATTCATATTTTTTATAAAATCTCGTATATCTAAATTTTGTTCCTTGGCTGCTTCTATCATATCCAAAGCAACCGAATAGACTTTATCAAATTCTTCATCGTTTTCGAGTTTTACTTCATTTTTCCCCATTCGATAATAAATATCTTCATAAGGGAACGAGTTCTCTATCATTTCAATGAATGACGTTAAATAAGCCTCTCCTTGCTGATCTAGCTTTTCTATTAACTGTTTATATAGCAAAGTATTTTTGTTAATTTTATATGAATATTTTCCTCTATCATTAATAATATCCCATGTATGTACTAGTTGATCTGGCTCAATTTTTCTGCCTCTATATTTATATACATTCGCACTTTTGCCAACCGCACTTTCAACAATTTTTTTAAGCCTGTCTTTTAAAGAATCGGGTAAAGCGGCTGATGACTTCTTTATATCAATATTCCATATTGAATCCAAAGAGTTTGGTATATCAACTCTTACCCTAGTTAACTTACTTAGTTCATGACTTTTAATAAGCTTGAACCATGTCCCCCAAACAATTAATCTTTTATTTCTGTAAACATAAAAACCTTGAGTTTTTCTCAAGTCGCTAATGTCTCCTAATTGCTTTTTATCTTTTGTGGTTAATTTACTTATGTAAGGAAGAATATATGGTTTAACTTTTATAGCTTCATCATTAAAAGTTATGGTCTGTTCATTTAAGGGCTGTGTTGCGGGATTGGTTGTTAAAAACGGATCTACCCCTTCTACGAAGTCATTGTTAAAATATATTTTGATCCTATTTTTAGGATTTTCATCATTTATAAAACGATGAAATACTAAAGCTATATGATCTCTAGCGTTCGATATTTTTGTATCAAAAGTCTTTTGAAAGTAAACCGTCGATTCTTCTAGTCTATCGAATTTTTCCCATAATACAATAGTACCAGAGTCTCTATCTGCTAAATATTCACAAACATCATATTTTGAACACTCTTCACCATCATATACGTTTAGACTCCAGTCATTTTTTTCTATGATATAATCCAAATCCCAACAAGCCCCAGTAAGAACGCCATCTTTTTTTGAAAATACCGTTAACTTTCTGCATTGTGATAATGATGCGGTTTTCATGCCCAAGCCAAAACGCCCCAAATCATTTTGATCTCGTTCCTCTAAAGAACTTTTACTTCCATATCTCATGGCATCCAATAGTTCATCGCGATTCATACCGGTACCATTATCAATAACCGCCAGAAACGGTTCCAATGAATCAAAATAAACATCAATTCTATCTGCTTTTTTTGATAAACTATTATCTATAATGTCAGCTAATGCAGTTTCAAAAGAATAACCTATAGAACGCGTTGATTCAATTAATATTGGAGCATTTGGTATTAGCTTAATCTCATCCATAAAATCACACCACACCCTTCATTAGTTATTAAATATACTAACCATCAAAAACGATTACGCTTAGGCTTAACACATAATTTAATTATATGTTAATAATCGTTTATAAGAAAGACAACGCACAAAAAACATGAATAATTCGAATGTTAAAAGTGTTTCTCTCTCTACAATTTAAAGTATACGGATATGCTTGTACAAGAATCACACCAATCACTAATATTTTTTATTATTACGCCACAATCATCATCAACAATATCCAAAAGAATAGTTTAATGATTGATGTAACAATCTTGAACACTATGATAAACGGTAACAAGAATAGATAACAGATAATCTTTGCCATAATCATATTATCTAACAAAGTTATTTTCTATATTACCAATCGAGTAGGAGAAACTAAATAAAAGTTTCTCCTTTTATTTAGTTTCGACCTCTCACACCACCGTACGTACGGTTCCGTATACGGCGGTTTCAAATTTACTTAAAAGTTATGCTGTAGCTGATAGTATTCACCCAATGAA
>JALFIR010000078.1:0-12509 GCA_022776215.1 Solobacterium sp.
TTAAAAATACCTCCTGTTTTTACAATACAAGAGATACATAAAAATATACATAGATGAATACATAATGAAATACAATCAGCTATTAACTAAAGGTGACATTTTCCCTTAATCAAGAAGTGACAAAATCGCTTAACCGCGACACTACGTCTGCTAAGGCTCCAATAACTATTTTTTGCATGCTATAATTGTATAATAATTGGATAAAAACAGGGGGAAAAGTATGAATGATGTAAGAGTCATTGAGGTAAAGCAGTCCGTTTTCGCCAATAACGAAAAGAGGGCTTCTTTGTTGCGAGATGAACTAAAGAGGAAGAAAACTTATTTATTGAATGTAATGTCTTCACCTGGCTCTGGTAAGACTACTACTTTAGTTAAGACTATTAATCTATTAAAGAATGATTTAAAGATTGCAGTTATGGAAGCTGATATTGATTCTGATAAGGATGCGATTACTGTTTCAAGGGAAACAGGGGTTGATTCTATTCAAATCCATACTGGTGGTATGTGTCATTTGGATGCTGATATGACAGCACAGGGAATTAATGAATTAAGTGGTGAATATGATTTGATTATTTTGGAGAATGTAGGAAATCTTGTGTGTCCTGCAGAATTTGATACGGGTGCTTGTAAGTCTATAAGTATCTTGTCAGTGCCTGAGGGTGATGATAAGCCACTTAAGTATCCTTTGATGTATCAAGTGTGTTCGCTTGTGTTGATTAATAAAATTGATGTATTACCTTATTTCGACTTTGATGTTGAGAAATGTAAGGAATATATAAACAAACGTAATCCGAAGTGTGGGGTTTTAAAGATTAGTGCTAAAAATGGGGATGGCATTGAACAGTTTGTAGAATGGCTTAAAAAAGAAGTAGCAGATTGGAAGGAGAATTAAATAATGCCAGAAATGTCTAAGACGATCGTTCCGCCAAAGATGGGGGACAAAGAACCTAGTGAGAAGATTCTTGCCTTAGGTAAGAAGATTACTGACGTAGCTAAGCATAAGCTACATGGAATTACTTCAGATGATCCAGAATATTGGGGTTTAGCTGGAATTGTTTCTGAAAAGATGGCTGATGTTGCCTTAAAGATGGATTTACGTACACCATATACTTTTAATGAATTAGTTAAGTTGAATCCTGAATTAAGTGAAGAGAAATTACAAGAATTATTGGATCAAATGTCTTTTATAGGACTATTGGAATATGATTATGGTTATCATTATGATCATAATGGTAGAACAGCTCCTCAAAGCGAGAGACGTTATATTCTTCCTATGTTTGTGCCAGGTTCTGCTGAATTATTTAATATGGATGAAGATCCTGTGACTGGTGAGAATAATAGATTAAAGACTAATCCTGAATTAGCTTCTTTCTTTGAGAGAATGACTTATATCCCTCTTAAGGGTATTACACAATTGGTGCCTCCAGGTGGTGCTGGTATAGGTATGCATGTTGTTCCGGTTGAGAAGGCTATTTCAATGGAGAATAAGAAAGTTGATCTTGAGCAATTATCATATTGGTTAGATAAGTATGAAGGTAAGATTGGTGTTGGTCAATGTTCATGTCGTGCTAGCCGTAAAGTTTTAAATGAGGGTTGTGGGGACGATCCTCAAGCATGGTGTATTGGTGTTGGTGATTTCGCTGATTACTGTGTTGAGACTGGTAAGGGTAGAAATATTACCAAGGAAGAGGCTTTAGAGATTTTAAAGAAGGCTGAGGATTTAGGTTATGTTCATCAAATTACTAATATTGATGGTGATAATAAGATCTTTGGTATTTGTAACTGTAATGTAAATATTTGTAATGCTTTACGTACTTCACAATTATTTAATACGCCTAATATGTCTGCGAGTGCTTATCGTGCTAAGGTTGAGGCAAGTAAGTGTGTTGCCTGTGGTAAGTGCGTAGAGGTATGTCCTGCTGGTGCTGTTAAGCTTGGTCAAAAGTTATGTAAGGCTGATGGTTCAATGGTTAAGTATCCTCGTCATGAGCTTCCTGATGCGATGAAGTGGGGCGAAGATAAGTATGATGAGAACTATCGTGATAATAATAGAATCAATTGTTATGACAGTGGTACTGCACCATGTAAGACAGCATGTCCGGCTCATGTTTCTGTTCAAGGTTATTTGAAAAAGGCTGCAGAAGGCAAGTATGATGAGGCTTTAGCTTTAATCAAGAAGGATAATCCATTCCCTGCGATTTGTGGTCGTGTATGTAATAAGAGATGTGAAGAGGCTTGTACTAGAGGCACAATCGACAGAGCTGTTGCGATTGATGATGTTAAGAAGTTTATCGCTGATTTAGAGCTTAAGGAAGAGAACCGTTATGTTCCTAAGGTTAATATGGCTGTCTCTCCTGCAAGAAAGATTAAGATGGATAAGTGGCCACAAAAGATTGCGATCATCGGTGCTGGACCTGCAGGTTTAAGTGCTGCTTATTACTTAGCTACTATGGGTTATGTTCCTACTGTGTTTGAAAAGAATGCTGAGCTTGGCGGTATGATGCGTTATGGTATTCCTTCATATAAGTTAGAGAAGGATGTTATTGATGCTGAAATCGATGTTCTTAAGAAGTTAGGTGTTGAGTTTAGATGCAATACTGAGGTTGGTAAGGATGTTACTATCGCTGATCTTAAAAAGGATGGCTATAAGGCGTTCTATGTAGCTATTGGTTGTCAAGGCGGTAGATATCCTGGTGTTGATAATGATCATGCTGAAGGCACTTATATCGCTGTTGATTATCTAAAGGATGCTTATGAAAATAGAGATGCTAAGTTTGAGGGTGATGTAGTTGTTGTAGGTGGCGGTAATGTTGCGATTGACTGTGCTAGAACTGCTCATCGTCAGGGTGCTAAGAATGTTAATATGTTCTCTCTTGAGACAAGAGAGACTATGCCTGCATCAATAGATGAAATAAAAGAGGCTCTAGAAGAGAATGTTGTGATTAATAATTCTTGGGGTCCTAAGGAATTAAAGGTTGATGAAAGTGGTAAGGTTACTTCTGTTGTGTTTAAGAAGTGCACAGCTACTATTGTTGATGGTAAGTTTAATCCTCAATATAATGAAAGTGAAACTATGGAAATTGATGCTGATAAGGTAATCTTTGCGATTGGTCAAGCTGTTGTATGGGGTGATATGTTAAAGGGAACTAGTGTTAAGTTCCATCATGGTAATTATCCTGTGGCTGATAAGCTAACTTATCAAACAGATGATGAGGATATCTTTGTCGGTGGTGATGTTTATACAGGTCCTAAGTTTGTGATTGATGCGATTGCACAGGGTCATATGGCTGCTGAAAGATTGCATAGACATGTTCATGAGGGTGCAAGTTTAACAATTGGTCTTGATAAGAGAGAATTTATTGAGCTTGATAAGAATGATATCTTGGTTAATGATTATGATCATGCTCAAAGACAAGTTGAAGGTCTAAAGGGTATTAAGAATCCTGATATGTCTTTCAAGGATAATAGAGCTGGTTTAACTGAGGAACAAGTTCGTATTGAGACCAAGAGATGTTTAGGCTGTGGTGCTTCTGTAGTGGATCCTCATAAGTGTATTGGTTGTGGTTTGTGTACTACAAGATGTGAGTTTGATGCGATTAAACTACATAGAACTCATCCTGAGGCTACTAAGATGATTAAGGCTGAGGATAAGTTTAAGGCTATTCTTCCTTATGCTGCAAAAAGAGCTGTTAAGATTGCCTTACATATTAAGCCAAAAGAAGTTGATGACTAATGCATGAGCTTGGTGTAGTGTTTTATGTCATAGATGAGTGTGAGAAATTAGCTAAGGAAAACAATGTTGAGCATATCAATTCAGTTACGATTGAATTGGGTACTGTTAGTGGGGTAATTGATAATTATCTTGTGGATTGTTGGAATTGGGCTGTTAGTAAGCATGAGATTATGACTAATTGTGAACTGAAGATAGAGAAGATTAAGGCTATTACACATTGTGAGGATTGTGGACAGGATTATAATACGATTGTGTATGGTAAGATATGTCCACATTGTCAAAGCGAGAATACTTATCTTCTTCAGGGAAATGAATTTAATATAAAAGAAATGGAAGTCGTTTAGACTTCCATTTGCTATTTTTTAAAGTTTTTAATATCGACATCTAGTGGTTCATCTATTTTTTCACCAACATATTTGCCGTTTTTCTTTCTTTGTTTGACGCATTCGTTTAAGATGTATTCTATTTGACCGTTGATGCTTCTAAAGTCATCTTCTGCCCAAGCGGCAAGTTCATCATAGAGTCTTTTAGAGATTCTAAGTGGTACTTGTTTCTTGTTGTCGGCCATTAGTATAGTGATCCTGAGTTAACGATTGGTTGTGCGTCTTTGTTGCCACATAGTACTACTAGTAGGTTAGATACCATTTGGGCTTTTCTTTCGTCGTCAAGGTCTACTACGTTGTTTTCTTTTAGTCTGTCTAAAGCCATTTCGACCATGCCAACAGCACCGTCAACAATCATTTTTCTAGCGTCGATAATAGCTGCAGCTTGTTGTCTTTGTAACATTACTGAGGCAATTTCTGGAGCATAGGCAAGGTATGTGATTCTAGCATCGATTATTTCTAGTCCTGCTTCTTGTACTTTTTCTTGAATTTCTTCTTTGATTCTTTGAGCTACTATTTCACTAGAGCCTCTAAGGGAACCATCATCGGCAATGCCATCTCCTGTGGTGTCAATATTGCTTGAAACATCATATGGGTAGATTCTAACAACGTTTCTTAAAGCACTGTCACATTGTAAACTTAAGTATTCTTTGTAGTTGTCTACGTTGAATACAGCTTTATAAGTGTCAGCTACTTTCCAGATAACGGCGATACCAATTTCTACAGGATTACCAAGACAGTCGTTTATTTTTTGAACTGCGTTGTTTAGTGTCATCATTTTTAGTGAAATTTTGTTTGATGACATTTGTACTTCATTAGCTGTTATAGTGTTCTTTTTAACATCACCGCTTTGGCTAAGTGTTGTCTTGGCTGCTGGGTTGATTGATGTACAGAATGGGTTTACAAAGTAGAATCCTTCGCCTTTTAAAGTTCCAATATAGTCACCAAATAGTGTTAGTACTAATGCTTCTTGGGGTTTTAATACCTTTAGTCCTGGCATTAGGAAGAAGTCACCTACAAATAGGATTATGCTTATTACTATTAATAGTATGTTGTCACTGTTGGCTCCAAATATAAATAGCAATATTGATCCAAAGAATATAAGTGTGATTAGTATTAGCATGCTCATGCCGTTTCTTTTCTTGTTTAGGATAATTTCGTTCATATATATCCCTCCTTTGATATCAATATGATATCACTTTAATATGTGTTGTCAATTATCTTGTTTTAGCGATAAATATGTTAATTAAGGCGCAAAATTGTTATAATATGTACGGTTATAGGAGGAAATTTCGAATGGCTAAAAAATTAGTTACTGATTTAGATGTAACTGGTAAGAAAGTTATCGTCAGAGTTGATTTTAATGTTCCACTAAAGAGCGGTGAAATCACAGATGATAATCGTATCGTTGCTGCTTTACCAACTATTAAGTATTTAGTTGATAATAAGGCAAAAGTTATTTTAATGTCTCACCTTGGTAAGATTGATTACAAGAAGACTGAGGAAGAAATTGCAGCTGCTAAGAAGAAGAATAACATGGCACCTGTTGCAGTTAGACTACAAGAATATCTAAAGGATACTAAGGTAGTTTTCGTTGATGCAACTAGAGGTGAAGCTCTTGAGAAGGCTGTTGCTGAATTAAAGGATGGCGAAGTTCTTTTAATGCAAAATACTCGTTATGAAAAGGGTGAATCTAAGAATGACGAAGAACTTGGTAAGTACTGGGCTTCTTTAGGCGATTTATTCGTTTCTGATGCGTTTGGTTCAGTTCATAGAGCTCATGCAAGTACTGTTGGTATTGCAAGTCATTTACCAAATGCTGTTGGTTTCTTGATTGAAAAGGAATTAAAGTTCTTAGGTGATGCTGTTGAAAATCCTGTAAGACCTTTCGTTGGTATCTTAGGTGGTGCTAAGGTTGCTGATAAGCTTGCAGTTATTTCAAACTTACTTGAAAAGTGTGATACTTTGATCATTGGTGGTGGTATGGCTTATACTTTCTTGAAGGCTCAAGGTAAGGAAGTTGGTTTGTCACTTGTTGATGATTCAAAGTTAGATTATTGTAAAGAGATGATGGAAAAGGCAGAAAGCTTAGGTAAGAAGTTATTACTTCCTATCGATACAGTTGTTTGTGCTGGTTTCCCTGATCCAATTGATGCTCCGGTTGAGACTGAAGTTGTTTCTAGTGATGCTATTCCTAGTGATAAGGAAGGTCTTGATATTGGTCCTAAGACTGCAGAATTATTTGCTGAAGCTGTAAAGAGCGCAAAGACTGTAGTTTGGAATGGTCCTATGGGTGTATTTGAAAACCCTATTTTAGCTGCTGGTACTAATGCTGTTGCGAAGGCTTTAGCTGAATGTGATGGTACTACTATCGTTGGTGGTGGTGATAGTGCAGCTGCTATTAAGAAGCTTGGTTATGCTGACAAGGTAAGCCATGTTTCAACAGGTGGTGGTGCTTCTCTAGAATTCTTAGAGGGCAAGGGACTTCCTGGTGTTGATGTAATTGAGGAGAAATAAGAAATGAGAACACCTATTATTGTTGGCAACTGGAAGATGAATAAGACTATTGCTGAAACAGAAGAATTTTTAAAGGAAATCGATCCATATATTGAAGGTATTACTTCAGCTCAATATGGTATTGCTACTCCTTATACTGATTTATATGTTGCAGTTAAGAATAGTAAGAATTTAGTAATTGGTGCTGAAAACTGTCACTTTGAGGACAATGGTGCTTTCACTGGTGAAGTTTCAATTCCAATGTTAAAGGAAATCGGTATCGCTTCTTGCATTATCGGTCATAGTGAGAGAAGACAAATGTTCAATGAAACTGATGAAGCTGTTAATCTAAAGGTTAAGAAGTTATTAGCTAACGACATTATGCCTATCATGTGCTGTGGTGAAACTGAAGCAGAATTTGATGCTGGTAAGACTGAAGAAAGAATCAGATCTCAAGTTAGCTTAGGTTTAGCTGGTCTTGATGCTGAGGATGTTAAGAAGGTTGTAGTTGCTTATGAACCAATTTGGGCTATTGGTACTGGTAAGAGTGCTAATACTGAAATTGCTGAAAAGTGCTGCGCTATTGTTAGAGATGAAATCAGAAAGATGTATGGCGATGCTGCTGATGCAGTTAGAGTTCAATATGGTGGTTCTGTAAAGCCTAACAATATCAAAGAATATATGGCTATGGAAGATATTGATGGTGCATTAATTGGTGGTGCAAGTTTAAAGGTTGATTCTTTCAAAGAAATTATTGATGCTACAAAGTAAATGAAAAGGTAAGGAGAAAAAATTAAATATGCCTGGAATTATTGATGTTTATGCAAGAGAGGTAATCGACTCTCGTGGTAATCCAACTGTTGAAGTTGAAGTTGTAACTGAATCTGGTGCTTTCGGTAGAGCTATGGTACCTTCTGGTGCTTCTACTGGTGAAAGAGAAGCTCTAGAACTAAGAGATGGCGATAAGAGTCGTTTCATGGGTAAGGGTGTTTTAAAGGCTGTTGAAAACGTTAATGCTATCATCGGTCCTGCTATCTTAGGCATGGATGTTACTGATCAAGCTGCTATTGATAAGGCTATGATTGAACTTGATGGTACTAAGGATAAGAGCAAGTTAGGTGCTAATGCTACTTTAGGTGTTTCATTGGCAGTATGCAGAGCTGCTGCTGATTACTATGGTATGCCTTTATACAAGTATATCGGTGGTGCTAATGGTAAGGTATTACCAGTTCCTATGATGAACGTATTAAATGGTGGTAAGCATGCTGATTCTTCTGTAGATATGCAAGAATTCATGATTATGCCAGTTGGTGCTCCTTCATTCAAGGAAGCTATCAGATGGTCTGCTGAAGTATTCCATACTCTAAAGAAGGTTTTAACTAAGAAGGGTTATAACACTGCTGTAGGTGATGAGGGTGGTTATGCTCCATCTTGTACAGAAGGTAACGAAGAACCTCTTAAGTTAATCGTTGAAGCTATTAAGGAAGCTGGTTATGAACCTTGGAAGGATTTCGGTATTTGTCTAGACCCTGCTTCAAGTGAATTCTACAATCCTGAAACTGGTTGCTACGAATTAACTAAGTCTGGTCAAGGTGTTAAGACTACTGATGAAATGATTGATATGTATGCTGACTGGTGCGAAAAGTATCCAATTCTTTCTATCGAAGATGGTCTTGCTGAAAACGACTGGGATGGTTGGAAGAAGTTAACTGATAGATTAGGTAAGAAGATCCAATTAGTTGGTGATGACCTATTCGTAACTAACGTTGAATACTTACAAAAGGGTATTGAACTTGGTGTTGCTAACTCAATCTTAATTAAGTTAAACCAAATCGGTACTTTAACTGAAACTTTAGATGCTATCGAATTAGCTAAGACTCATGGTTACACTGCTGTTGTATCTCACAGATCTGGTGAAACTGAAGATACTACAATTGCTGATCTAGTTGTTGGTGTAAATGCTGGTCAAATTAAGACTGGTTCTATGTCAAGAACAGATAGAATCGCTAAGTACAACCAATTAATGAGAATTGAAGATGAACTTGGTGAAATCGCTCAATACAAGGGTAAGAAAGCTTACTACAACGTCAACATTAAATAATTTAAGTTAAGGAGCATTTGCTCCTTTTCTTTTATATGCGTTTAATATTTAAACGCATATAAAAGAAAACATCTTTGTGTTTGATATAATTGTGCTATGTCTTTTAAACAAAATTTTTATAAGGTACAAGGTAAATTGTCTTTGTTTATGTTTATATACGATATACCAAAATTTATCATCTTGTTGTATTCTTCGTTGGAACTAAAGGCGATAATTGTTTGGCTGGAGGCTATTCATTGTCTAGGAGATACTTTTAATTCGTTGATTGTTTTTATGTTGTGTAAAATCTTTGGCAAGAATAAGCATGAATTAAATGATACAAAGGTTGAGAAAATAGAAACGATAGTTGGTATTATCTGTGATTTTGCGATTGTGATGGGTTTATGTTCTATGGTGTTTATTTCTATTTCAGATATTATTCATCCTCATAAGACAAATAGTAATTTATTTTTAGTTGTGCCTATAACGATTATAAGTATAATTTTTGATACGATTTTCTTAAAAAGACAAAAAGCTGTTTTAGCTAATAATGATCATATTTTGGCTAAAACAGAGTTATCAACATGTGTTGAGGATATTTTGTTTGATAGTGTAGAACTTGTTTCTTTGTTGATTATTGTGATTTTTAAAAGAGATCGTTTTATAAGGTATTTGGCTCCAATTTTGTGCATATTGATTAGTTTTGTGGCTATGCATCAAGTTGTTAATAGAATTAATAAGCAGAAGGAGCTTTTGGATAAAATATGTGCATAGAGATATTCGAGAATTATACAAGTGATATCGAACAAGAAATGTTTGATAAGAAAAGAATATTAGAAGCTTATGATAAATATAAAGATGAGCTTTTCTATAGGAAATGTGAGATGATACATTTTACATCTAGTTCGATGATTATCAATAAAAATAGAGATAAGGTGTTAATGGTTTATCATAATATCTATGATTCTTATTCATGGACTGGTGGTCATAATGATGGTGATGTTGATTTTATGAATGTGGCTTTAAAGGAAGCTAAAGAAGAGACTTCTTTAAGTGAATTAAAGGTGTTGGGTAATGGTCCTTGTTCGATAGAGGTTTTGACTGTTAAGCCACATATTAAAAGAGGGAAATATGTTGGTGGTCATTTACATTTGAATGTGAGTTTCTTGTTTGAGGCGGATGAGAATGCTTATGTTCATATTAAAGAGGATGAGAATAGTAGGATTAAGTGGATTCCTATTAAGGACTTAGAAAAAAATATTTCGTTAAGTGATATAGAAATGCTTCCAGTGTATAGGAAAATTCTAAAGAATTATTTATAATAATGAAATATCGGAGGAAACTGATGGATAGAGAGTTAGTTTTAGTTGTTGATTTTGGTGGCCAATATAATCAGCTGGTTGCTAGAAGAGTTAGAGAATGTAACGTATACTGTGAGATTTATTCTTATCGTAACGCTATTGAAAAGATAAAAGAAAAGAATCCTAAGGGTATTATTCTTACAGGTGGTCCTAATTCTGTTTATGAAGAGGGTGCTCCTACTTGCAGTAGAGAACTTTTTGAATTGGGTATTCCTGTTTTAGGATTATGTTATGGAGCTCAACTTATGGCTCATGTTATGGGTGGTGAAGTTAAAAGAGCTGATCATAGAGAATATGGTAAGACTGATATTAAGTTAAATTCTTCTTCTGTATTGTTTAACGGAATCAAAGAAGACAATACTTGTTGGATGTCTCATTTTGATTATATTTCTAGAATGCCTGAAGGTTTTAAGTCTATTGCCCATACCGATAATTGTCCTGTTGGTGCTATGGGTAATGATGAACATAAGTTATATGGTATTCAGTTCCATCCAGAAGTATTACATACACCTGATGGTACAAAGATGCTTTATAACTTTGTAAGAAATGTTTGTGCTTGTAAGGGCGATTGGAAGATGGATTCTTTTGTGGAAGAGTCCATTAAGTCTATTAAGAAAAAAGTAGGCGATGGTAGAGTTTTATTGGCTTTGTCTGGTGGTGTGGATTCTTCTGTTTGTGCAGGTCTTCTTTCTAAGGCTATTGGTAAACAATTAACTTGTGTGTTTGTTGATCATGGTTTGCTTAGAAAAGATGAGGGTGATGAGGTAGAGAATATCTTTGGTCCTAAGGGCAATTTTGATTTGAATTTTATTAGAGTTAATGCTCAAGAACGTTATTATGAGAAACTAAAGGGCGTTACTGATCCTGAAACAAAGAGAAAGATAATTGGTGAAGAGTTTATTAGAGTCTTTGAAGAAGAGTCTAAGAAGATTGGCAGTGTTGAGTTTTTAGCTCAAGGTACTATTTATCCAGATGTTGTTGAATCTGGTTTGGGTGGTGAGTCTGCTGTTATTAAGTCTCATCATAATGTTGGTGGTTTACCTGATTATGTTGATTTTAAGGAGATTATTGAACCTTTAAGAGACTTGTTTAAGGATGAAGTTAGAAAGGTTGGTCTTGAATTAGGTTTGCCTGAAAGTCTAGTATTTAGACAACCTTTCCCAGGTCCAGGTTTAGGTATTAGAATCATTGGTGAGATTACAGCTGAGAAGGTAAAGATTGTTCAAGATGCTGATTATATCTATCGTGATGAGATTGCTAAGGCTGGCTTGAGCCAAGATATTAATCAATATTTTGCTGCCTTAACAAACGTTAGATCCGTTGGTGTTATGGGTGATGAGAGAACTTATGACTATGCAGTTGTTTTAAGAGCTGTTAAGACTATTGATTTCATGACTGCTGAGGCTGCTGATATTCCTTTTGAGGTTCTTCAAACAGTTATGTCTAGAATTATTAATGAGGTAAGAGGGGTTAATAGAGTATTCTATGATATTACTTCTAAACCTCCTGGTACAATTGAGTTCGAATAGTTCCCAAAGTGCTTAAAACCGCTAATATTAGCGGTTTTTTTGATGTCTTGGGTTCCTGTGAAAACATTTTGAAAACATTTGACTAAATTTCTGTGTTTTCAGAGCAAAAAATCAGTCAATTTTGGACTATTTTTGCCCTCCGTGAAAACATTTTGACCCGTTTTTTGCCAAAAGGTACCTGGTGGCTTAGACGTTGGTATTTTGGACCCTGAAGCAAACCGTGGCTTAGAGGTTCACACCTCCAAGCCACCAGGAACATTTGCCTTATTTATCAGTAAAACAGCTCAATAATCACATGAAAATCATAGATACGAATACAAAAACTTGATTTCTGCATTCGAGAATCTATGTAGAAACATAAAAAAATAGCCATTTTTGATCTGAAATCAGATGAAAATGACTAAATTCTTACACATGAAGAATGGTTCCTAATCACAAGAATTTGCCTTATTTAAGCCATTTTCACGTTGTACTATTCTCATGTGAAAACATTTTTGAAAACAAAATTACGGTTTTACGATTGTTTTGTCCTTTGAACGCATTGCCAGGATCATTTCTAATACCCAAACCATCATTTCCTCATCATCGGAATCAATAGATGTTCCATATAGATTAGCAAAGTGGACGAGTTCATCATGAAGACTTCTGAATACAAACGGATTTCCATAAACAACTATCTCCTTGCCAAGAATCGAGTTGATTATGTAATCCTGTTTTGTTAGTCCTGATAACAAAACACGACGTTTTAGAAGCTTGGCTTCCTCTTCGGACACACGGAAGGAAATAATCTTGTTTCTGAATCTTCCTTTCTGATCTACATTCTTCTTACTCATTGAAAGCACCTCCTCTGAAATCAGTAAGCTTATCAGCAATTGCCTTGTCCTTGGAAGGGAACATATGAGCATAACGATAGGTGATCTTTACGCT
>JALFIR010000067.1:0-40691 GCA_022776215.1 Solobacterium sp.
AAGGAACCAATCTAGAAAAGGTTGAAAAAATACTAGAATTATCCTTAAATTCCAACAAAACGATTACTTTTAGGGAATATTATTCAAAATAAGCTAGTAAACAAAGGGATTATTAGCACCACTGTGCAAATTAATACTTAAAATTATTTGATGATTAAATTTATGACCAATATAGAAAATTATTCGTCTTTACATTATCATATGGAAATTATTAATGATCTAAGTGAAGGCGGTTATGTTGCATCTTATCCTGACTTACCTGGTTGTTTAACTTGCGGTGATACTTTAAAAGAAGTTGTACAAAACGCAAATGACGCTAAAAGAGAATGGTTATTAGCTGCAATGGAGGAAGGAATAGATATTCCAGAACCTAGTTATTGAAATATGAGTATGAATCAAGGTTTTAATGGCCTTGATTTTTAAATGAAAAAATTTTAAAAATATTTAGCACTAGTTGTTGACAAGTGCTAAATAAGTTGGTAGTATATTAGCAGTGGAAAGATAAGAGTGCTAAAGGAGGTGGCAAATATGATGACGCAAAGAATGATTGAAATATTAAAAGCTATCATTGATGAATTCATCAATACTGCTGAGCCTGTTGCCTCTAAGACGTTAGTAGAGGAGTATCACTTACCTTATTCTAGTGCCACTATTAGAAATGATATGGCTATCCTTGAAGCTGAGGGCTATCTTGAGAAGCCCCATACTTCAGCCGGAAGAATTCCTTCCAATAAAGGATATAAGTATTATTGTGAGAATCTATTGGACAAGGGTCTTGATGATAAAGTTAAATATGAAGTTGCTAATATCTTCTCTGATTCAACAATGAATGTAGAAGATTGTGTGAAACAGTCATGTAGAATGATATCGGATATGACAAATCTTACAAGTGGTGTGTTGGGTCCTAATGCGAACTTGCAAACACTTGAGCATATAGCCTTGTTTCCATTAGATGATAAAACAGCGGTTTGTGTCTTTGTGACCAACACTGGTCATACAGAGAATAAGACATTTAACTTTAAGGATAGTGTTTCTGCTGATGATATCAAGACTTGTACTGATATCTTAAATGACCGCTTAAAGGGAACACAAATATCTGATTTAAAAGAAAAGTTAGAGTCAATTAGACCAATTCTTGTAAGCAATGTTAAGCGTCATGAAATGTTATTCAATGCGTTTATTGGAGCCTTTACAAGATTTGCGAGTGAAAAGTTATATTTTTCAGGTACTTCTAATTTGATGTATCAGCCAGAATTCTCCGATACCGAGAAGCTTAAGGAACTAATCAAAATATTTGATGATCCCAATAAGATTAAGGAAATCGTTGCAGAAGACAATGGTGAAAATCAAGTTACAGCTATTATGCCAAAGGGTACTGAACTAATATGGAAGGATGATATGGCTATTGTTACTACTGATGTAAGGCTTTCTAAGAAAGAAACTGGTAAATTGATGGTCATGGGTCCAAGACGTATGGAATATAATCGTGTGTTATCATTGATGTCGTTGATTTCTAAGGCTTTGGATGATATCTACAAGTAGAAAGGAAATTCATGGAAGAAAATAAAGAATTAAATGAAGAAGTAAAGGAAACTGAGGAATCAAATACTGGCCTCGAATCTGGGGGCTCAAACCCTGAGCTCGAATCTGGGCTCGAATCTGATGTAGAGACAATTGAGGTTAAGCTTCAAAATGAAATCGACGAACTGAAAAGTGAAGTTGATCGTTTGAAGAATGCTTATGCTAAGGCTTATGCTGATACTGAGAATGTGAAGAAAAGACTTCAAAATGAAGCAGATACAAATAAAAAGTATCGTATACAAAGTTTTGCGAAGGAAATCCTTCCAGCTATTGATAATCTAGAAAGAGCGATGGCTGCAAGTGATGATAGCGAATCGCAATTAAAGAAGGGTGTTGAAATGATCTATAATCAACTAATCAAATCTTTAAAGGATGAGGGTGTTGAAGAAATAGATTGTTTGAATAAAAAATTTGATCCTAATTTCGAACAATCAATTATGGTTGAAAAGAAAGAGGGAGTTGAACCTGGTGTAGTAATTGAAGTACTACAAAAAGGTTATATGTTAAAGGATCGCGTATTAAGAGCTGCGATGGTAAAGATTAGCGAATAAATTTAGGAGGAAATGAAAAATGAGTAAAATTATTGGTATTGACTTAGGTACAACAAACAGTTGTGTTAGTGTTATGGAAGGTGGTGAAGCTAAGGTCATCACAAATCCAGAAGGTAATAGAACGACTCCATCTGTAGTAGCATTCAAGGATGGTGAAATCGTAGTTGGTGAAGCTGCAAAAAGACAAGCAGTTACAAATAAGGATACAGTATCTTCAGTAAAGAGATTAATGGGTTCTAGTGAAAAGATTCATGCAAATGGTAAGACATATACACCACAAGAAATTAGTGCTATGATTCTTCAATACTTAAAGAAATATGCTGAAGAATATCTTGGCGAACCAGTGACAAAGGCTGTTATTACAGTTCCTGCTTACTTCAATGATGCTCAACGTCAAGCAACTAAGGATGCTGGTAAGATTGCTGGTTTAGATGTAGAAAGAATTATCAATGAACCAACAGCTGCTTCTTTAGCTTTCGGCATTGATAAGACTGATAAGGAACAAAAGGTTCTAGTATTCGACTTAGGTGGCGGTACATTTGATGTATCTATCATTGATATGTCAGAAGGTACATTTGAAGTTTTAGCTACTGCTGGTGATAACCATTTAGGTGGTGATGACTTCGATAATGTTATTGTTGATTGGATGGCTGATGAGTTCAAGAAACAATACAATATTGATTTGAAGGCTGATCGTATGGCTCTTCAAAGAATGAAGGAAGCTGCTGAAAAGGCTAAGAAAGATTTAAGCGGAACTTTACAAGCTCATATCTCTCTACCATTCATTTCAGCTAATCAATCTGGTCCATTACACTTTGAAACAGATTTAACAAGAGCTAACTTCGATAAGATGACTAAGTTCTTGGTTGATAGAACAGTAGTTCCAGTAAAACAAGCTCTAAAGGATGCTGGCTTAAGTCCTAATGACTTGAATCAAGTATTACTAGTTGGTGGTTCAACAAGAATTCCTGCTGTTCAAGAAGCTGTTAAGAAAGAATTAGGTAAGGAACCTAACAAGTCTGTTAACCCAGATGAAGTAGTAGCTATGGGTGCCGCAATTCAAGGTGGTATCTTAGGTGGCGAAAACCCTCATGATGTATTACTTCTAGATGTTACTCCATTGTCTTTGGGTATTGAAACATTAGGTGGTGTTATGACTGTATTGATTCCACGTAATACAACAATTCCTACAAGTAAGTCACAAATCTTCTCAACTGCTGCTGATAACCAACCAGCTGTTGATATCCATGTATTACAAGGTGAAAGACCAATGGCTAATGACAACAAGACTCTTGGTAACTTCCAATTAACTGGTATTGCACCAGCAAGACGTGGTGTTCCACAAATTGAAGTTAAGTTCGATATCGATGTTAATGGTATCGTTCATGTATCAGCTACTGATAAGGCTACTAATAAGTCTCAAGATATTACAATTTCTAATCCTAATGGTTTAAGCGATGAAGAAATCGATAGAATGGTAAAAGAGGCCGAAGATAACAAGGATGCTGATGAAAAGCGTAAGGAAGAGATCGAATTGAAGAATAGAGCTGAAGGTTTCATTGCTCAAATCGATCAAACTCTAGAGGCTGAAAATCCTAATGTTACTGAGGATCAAAAGAAGCAAGTTAAGCAGTTAAGAGATGAACTTCAAAAGGCTGTTGATGAAAATGACTATGCTACTTTAAAGACTAAGTTAGATGAGCTTGAAAAGGCAGCTCAAGCTATGTCTGAAGCTATGTACCAACAAGCTCAAGCACAAGGTCAACAAGGTCCAAGCAGTGATTCTGCAGATGATGTAGTAGATGCAGACTTTACAAAGAAAGACTAATATTATAAAGAAGGAAGCAATTCCTTCTTTGAACATGCAAGGAAGGTGATATAAATATGGCAAAAAGAGATTATTATGAGGTACTAGGTGTTTCTAAGGGTGCTAGTGCTGATGAAATAAAAAAAGCTTATCGTAAATTGGCCAAAAAGTATCATCCTGATGTAAATAAGGCTAAGGATGCTGAAGAGAAGTTTAAGGAAATAAATGAGGCCTACGAAGTACTATCTGATGATCAAAAGAAGCAGATATATGATAACTATGGTTTTGATGGTCTTGAAGGTAATATGGGACAAGGTGGCTTCTCTAATTTCTCAGGAGGCTTTGACGATTTAGGTGATATCTTCTCTCAATTCATGGGAGGCATGGGCGGTTTTGGAGGCTTTAGTAGAGGTTCTTCTAGACAAAGTGGTCCAATTAAAGGTGAGAACAAATATGTTCAAATGTCTATTGAATTCTTAGAGGCAGTCAAAGGAGCTACTAAGACTATTAAAGTATCAGTAGATCGTAAGTGTCCTAGATGTAATGGCACTGGTGCTAAGTCAGCTAGTGATATTAAGACATGTCCTAGATGTAATGGCAGTGGTAAGGTGACAAGTGCTAAGCGTACACCATTTGGTATGATGCAGTCAGTTGTTGATTGTCCTGATTGTCATGGCAGTGGTAAGATGATTACTAATAAGTGTCCTGAATGTGGTGGTGCAGGTTATGAAACTAAGGTAGAAACCGTAGAGATTAAGATTCCAGCAGGTATTTCAACAGGTCAACAAGTAAGAGTTGCAGGTTATGGTGAAAGAGGCTATAACGGTGGTGATAATGGTGACTTGTATATTGAAATTATTGTTAAGTCACATGACTTCTTTGTAAGAGAGGGCAATGATATCTATGTTGAAGTTCCTATTTCGGCAGTAGATGCAACCCTTGGTACTACAATTGATGTTCCTACTTGTAATGGCGAATGTGAATTAAATATTCCAGCTGGTACTCAACCTGGTCAAAAGTTACGTTTAAGGGGTTATGGTGTTAAGTCACTTAGAACTAATGCGGTTGGTGATCAATACTGTGTGATTAAGGTTGTTATTCCTACTAAGTTAAGTAGAGAGGAAAAGGAACTTTATACTAAGTTACAGGGTAAGTCTGGTAAGGAATCAGTGTTTGATAAGTTTAAGAAATCTTTTAAGTAAGGGTAATTCCTTACTTTAAAAATAAGGTGTATTAGCACTCTTGTAGTTAAAGTGCTAGAAAGGAGAATTATGGAATTAGAGAAGACGACTGAAAAATTACAGAAAATCTTAATTAAAGCTTTGAATATCTGTAAGGATTATCATAATCCAGAGATATGTGATGAGCATATGTTTAAGGCTTATCTTGATGATGATGATATTAGAAAGATTCTTAGCGAATTAAAGTGTGATGTTAATGAGCTGATTAATGTTACTAATAATTCTCTTAATAGTCTTCCTAGTAATAATTCTACAAATGATCCTTCCATTAGTAGATATTTATATGAAAGCTATAATGAGGCGTTAAAACTTTCGAAGGAAAAGGGCGATAAATACTTGGGCGCTTTAGATTTGTTCGCTGTTGAATTGTTTAATGATTCATCTTTCACTAAACTTTTAAGAAAGCATATTAAATTTAATAAGAAAGAACTTATGGATAAGATTAATAAAGAAAGGGGAACAACTATGATCAATAATCAAAATGATGAAAACAACATCAATCCACTAGAGAAGTATGGTAGAAATCTTGTTATTGATGTCAAAGAAGGTAAGATTGATCCTGTCATCGGTAGAGATGAGGAGATAAGAAGAGTAATTGAAATATTGTCTCGTAAGACTAAGAATAATCCAGTTCTTATTGGTGAACCAGGTGTTGGTAAGACTGCGATCGTAGAAGGTTTGGCATGGCGTATCTTTAATGGTGATGTTCCTGCTTCTTTAAAAGATAAGGAACTATATGAACTAGATTTAGGTTCTTTGATTGCTGGTGCTAAGTATCAAGGTGAATTTGAGGAAAGATTAAAGTCAGTACTTAAAGCTGTTAAGGATAAAGATGGTCAAGTCATCATGTTTATTGATGAGATTCACAATCTTGTCGGTGCTGGTAAGAGCAGTGGCGCCATGGATGCTGCTAATTTGCTAAAGCCAATGTTGGCTCGTGGTGAGTTAAAGTGTATTGGTGCTACTACTTTTGATGAATATAGACAATATATTGAAAAGGATGCAGCACTAGAAAGACGTTTCCAAAAGGTTACCGTAGATGAACCAAGTGTTGAAGAGACTATATCTATTCTAAGAGGTCTAAAGGATAGATTTGAGGCTCACCATGGTGTAACTATTAAGGATGAGGCTATTATCGCTTCAGCTGTATTGTCTAATCGTTATATTACAGATAGATTCCTTCCAGATAAGGCTATCGACTTGATTGATGAAGCTTGTGCTTCTACAAGAGTTGATATGGATTCTATGCCTACTGAGCTTTATGAGCTTGAGCATAAGAAGAAACAGTTGGAAATTGAAGAAGTATCTTTGAAGAAGGAAAAGGATGATGAAAAGGCCATGAAGCGTTTGGCTGATCTTCAAGAAGATTTGAAGGAAGTTAATGAAAAGTATAATACTTTGCATGCTAAGTGGTTGGATGAGAAGAAAGAATTAATTCAAAGTAAGACTTTAAGGGAAGACTTAGAGAAGGCTAAACTTGATTATACAAATGCTGAGCAGGCTGGTGATTATGCAAAGGCTTCAGAATTAAAATTTTCTACTATTCCAAGTCTAGAGGCTAAGATTAAGGCTTCTAAGGAAGCTAATAAAGATGGCAAGATGTTATCTGAAGTTGTTGATGAAGAGGCTATTGCCAAGGTTGTATCTAAGTGGACTCATATTGAGACTACAAAGCTATTAAAGACTGAAAGAGATAAGTTGTTAAAGCTTGATGATATCTTAAAAGAAAGAGTCATGGGACAAGATGATGCCTTGAAGCTTGTTACTGATGCCATCCTACGAAATAAGGCTAATATTGGTGATATCAATAGACCAATAGGTTCGTTCTTGTTCTTGGGTCCTACTGGTGTTGGTAAGACTGAGGTTGCTAAGGCTTTAGCTGAACAATTGTTTGATGATGAAAACAAGATTGTTCGTATCGATATGTCTGAATATATGGAGAAGTTCTCAGTGTCTAGATTAATTGGTGCTCCTCCTGGATATGTAGGTTATGAAGAGGGTGGTCAATTGACTGAGGCTGTTAGAAGAAAACCTTATTCTATTGTCTTATTAGATGAGATTGAGAAGGCTCATCCTGATGTCTTTAATATCTTGTTACAAATACTAGATGATGGTCGTATTACTGATTCTAAGGGTGTTACTGTAGATTTTAAGAATACTGTAATTATTATGACTTCTAACTTAGGTTCTGAGTTTGCGTTTGAACTAGATAAAGAGAAAAAGGCTAAAGAATATGATATAGCTATTAAGAATGCCTTTAAGCCTGAGTTTGTAAACCGTATTGATGAGATTATTATCTTTAATCCATTGAATGAAGCAGTTATTAAGGATATCGCTAAGAAGTTTATCAATCAATTAATTAATAGAATGAAGGACAATGATGTTGAATTATCGTTCTCTGATAAGGCTATTGAAAAGATTTCTAAGGAAGGCTTTGATCCAAACTTTGGTGCTAGACCTATGAAGCGTCATATTCAAAGAGAGGTTGAGTCTAAGTTAGCTAGATTTGTGATTGCTAATCCGGATTGTAAGAAGATCTTGGTTGATGTTGAAAATGATGATTATGTTATTAGAGATGTGGCTTAGCCATGTCTCTTTTTAAATGGTAAAATAATATAAGAAAGATTAAGGATTAAAAGATGAGTTTACAATTAAAATTACCTATTGGATATGAAAATTTTGAAGAGTTACGTACTAATAATTTTTATTATGTAGATAAAACAAAATTTATAGAACAATTAATAGATAATATAAGCAAAGTAAACTTATTTACTCGTCCTCGTCGTTTTGGTAAGACTCTTAATATGAGTATGCTTAAGTATTTCTTTGATGTTGATACTAATCCTTCTTTATTTAATGGTTTATATGTTTCTAGTAATAAAGAATTATGTACTAAGTATTTAGGCAAGTATCCTGTAATTTTTATTACTTTAAAAAATGTTGATGGACTAAGTTTTACAGAAGCAAAAGATAGGCTTATAAATGTAGTTAGTTATGAAGCTAAGCGTTTTTCTTATCTATTAGATGCTGATAATTTAACGATAGATGAAAAAAATAGTTACAAAGCTATTACAAATATGGTTAATGGTGCCTTTGTGATGGATGAAAAAATTTTATTAAGATCTTTAAAGACTTTGTCTGAATTGCTATGTAAATACCATAACCAAAGAACAGTAATTTTAATTGATGAATATGATGTACCTTTAGATAAAGCATATAATCATGGTTATTATAAAGAAATGGTTTCTTTAATAAGAGGCATGTTTGGTGACTCTTTAAAAACTAATGATGCATTAGAATTTGCAGTGTTAACAGGCTGTTTAAGAGTATCTAAAGAAAGTATTTTTACAGGTGTTAATAATTTTAAAACTCTTTCAATTACAGATTCTAGATTTGATGAAATGTTTGGCTTTACTGATGAAGAAGTTAAAGAAATGCTTAAATATTATAATCTAGAATGCAAACTTGATGAATGTAAACAGTGGTATGATGGATATCGTTTTGGTAATGCAAATATCTATTGTCCTTGGGATGTTATTAACTATGTTGATAGAATCAAAGATGATATAAATGCTTTTCCTGAAAGTTATTGGATTAATACTAGTGGGAATGATTTGGTTAAAAGATTTATTGATAAAGCTGATAAAACAACAAGAGATGAGATTGAAAGATTAATTGAAGGACAAACTATTGAAAAGAAGATTCGTTTAGATTTAACTTACGATGAAATTGATAATAGTATAGATAATCTTTGGAGTGTTTTGTTTACAACAGGTTATTTAACTTTCAAGGATAACAATATTGATGGAACTTATAAATTGATGATTCCTAATAGAGAAATTAAGGAAGTTTTTGTAGGTCAAATTCAAGAATGGTTTAAAGATAAAATATTCTCTAATACAAGCGATTTAGAGGCTTTTTGGAAGGCTTTTGAATATGGAGATACAAATACTGTTGAGAATTATTTAAATAGACTATTAAGCAATTCTATTAGTGTTTTTGATAATAAAGAAAAAGAGAATTCCTATCATAATTTAATGATTGGCATTTTAGCCGGAAATGCAAATTGGCTTGTAAAATCTAATGTGGAAGCTGGTGAGGGGTTTGCAGATATCATTATTGAGACTGATGATCCAGATGCTGGTATTATTGTTGAGTTTAAATTTACAAAAAATATTAATGAAATGGAAGAATTATGTCTAAAGGCATTAAAACAAATTGATGATAAAAGATATTCAGACTATCTTTTAAATCAAGATAGAACTAAAGTTTTGTTGTATGGAATGTGTTTTTGTAAAAAAAGATGTAAGGTTATTAATAAAAAGTTAAATAATGTTTGAAAGAAAAATTAAAGGAACAATTAACAATTGGATAGAAAATGGTAAAGATGCTTTCTTATTAAGAGGAATTAGGCAAGTTGGAAAAACCTATATAATTCGTGAGTGTTTAAAGGAAAGTTCTTATCCTTTTGTTGAGTTAAACTTTATTGAGCATCCTGAGTTTATAGAATTATTAAATAATTCTATAAATACCAATGATTTTATTATGAGGTTAAGCCTTACAACTACTGAAAAGTTAGAACCTTATAAGACAATCTTTTTTCTTGATGAAGTACAAGAATGTAAGGATATAATCACAAAGATTAAATTTTTAGTAGAAGATGGACGTTATAAGTTTATTTTAAGTGGTTCTTTATTAGGCGTTGAAATTAATGATTTAAGATCAGCTCCTGTTGGATATATGAGTGTTCATGATATGTATCCTTTATGTTTTGAGGAATTTTCAAAGGCTTTAGGAATAAAACAAGATATTATAGATTTGCTTAAGGATTGTTTTGATAATAGGAAAGCAGTAGATGAATTTGTTCATAGGAAGATGATGGACTTATTTTACTTATATTTGATTATTGGTGGTATGCCAGAAGCTGTTGCAACTTATATCGATACTAATGATTTATCTATGGTGAGCACTGTACATAAGAAGATTTTAGATTTATATAGAATCGATTTTACTAAGTATGAAAATAATTATAAGTTAAAGATTAGAGAAATCTTTGATTCGATGCCTGGTCAATTAAATCAAATGAATAAGCGTTTTAAATTTTCTAATATTAGTAAGAACGTTTCTTTTGATAGACTGGAAAATAGTTTCTTATGGTTAAAGGATGCTGGGGTAGCTATTCCTGTATATAACGTTAGTGAACCTACAGTTCCTTTGATAATAAGTGAAAATAGAAGCCTATTTAAATTGTTCTATGGTGATGTAGGTTTGTTGACTTCTAATTATTCTAATGACGTTAAGATTGCTATATTGAATAAGAATCCTAACATCAATAATGGAGCTTTGTTTGAGAATGTTTGCGCACAAGAGCTATTGTGTAAGAACTTTAAACTATATTATTTCAATAGCAAGAAACAAGGTGAATTAGATTTTGTGGTTGAATATAAGGGTAAGGTGCTTCCAATCGAAATTAAGTCAGGAAAGAGTTATAAGAAACATTCCGCTTTAAATAATATCTTAAGTAATGATGATTATATGATAGATGAAGCTTTTATCTTTTGTGATAACAATGTTGAGGTAGAAGATAATAGAATTTATCTGCCAATTTATATGATGATGTTTCTTGATAATAGGAGTTCTGAGAAATTAATTTATAAGATTGATCTAGGTGGTTTGCAGGCTTAAAAATCTCCATTGTGAAAATTTGTCAATTATCTTATAATTATTAAGGATTTATTCCACGATTAATAAAGTAATAGGAGGAAAAGTTATGATAGAATTTAACTTTGCTTCCGTTTTATTTGGTATCTTAGGTCTATTAGCTGGTGTTGTGATTATGTTCTTTGTGAACAAGTCACATTTAAATAAGGCTAAAGATGAGGCTAAGAAAGTCTTAGAAGAGGCTGCGCAACAAGCTAAGAACACTTTAAAGCAAGCTGTTTTAGATAGCAAGACGCAAGCTTATGAATTGAAACTTCAAGCTGAGAAAGAAATTAAAGAAAGAAAATCAGAATTGCAAGATCAAGAAGCTAAGATCCTTAGAAGAGAGGATTCTCTAAATTTTCGTGATGAGAATTTGAATGCTAAGGAAAAGAGTCTTGATCAAAAGCTAAAGAAAGTTGATGACAAGACTGCCCAATTAAATAGAATGGAAGCTGAACTTCAATCTAGGATTGATGGTCAAATTGCGCTTTTGGAGCGTGTTTCTAACATGAGTCAACAAGAGGCTCATGATGAACTAATGGAAGCTGTTGAAAAGAAGATGGTGAATGAGGTAGCTAGCTATATCCATGAACAAGAGGAAGAAGCAAAGCTTAGAGCTAAGGAGAAGGCTCGTCAAATTATTGCCACTGCTATTCAAAGATATTCTCAAGAAGAGAGTATTGATAGAACAGTTTCTGTAGTAGCATTACCAAATGAAGAGATGAAGGGTAGAATCATCGGTAGAGAAGGTAGAAATATCAGAGCTATTGAACAAGCTACTGGTGTTGATCTAATTATTGATGATACTCCTGAGGCTATTACAATTTCTTGTTTTGATCCAATTAGAAGAGAGACTGCAAGACTTGCTCTTGAATTCTTAATTAAAGATGGTCGTATTCAACCAGGTAGAATTGAGGATGTAGTTAATAAGGTTTCTAAGGAAATGGATGAAAACATCATGAAATATGGTGAAGAAGCTTGTTTCAAATTAAAGATTGGTAGAATGGACAAAGAATTAGTTAAGCTAATTGGTAGATTAAGATATAGATATTCTTATGGTCAAAATGGTTTAGAGCATTCTATGGAAGTTGCTGCTTTTGCAGGTATGATGGCTGCTGAACTTGGTTTAAATCAAAATCTTGCGAAAAGAGCTGGTTTATTACATGATATCGGTAAGGCTGTTGACTTTGAACAAGAAGGAACACACGTTGAGCTTGGTGCTAAATTAGCTAAGAAGTATGGTGAAAATGAAGTAGTTATAAATGCTATTGAGGCTCACCATGGTGATAAGGAACCTACAGGTATTATTTCTTATCTTGTTGCTGCTGCAGATACTTTAAGTGCTGCTAGACCTGGTGCAAGATACGAGGGTATGGAAAACTATATTGAAAGACTTGAGAATCTTGAAAAGATTGCCAACGACTTTGATGGAGTTGATAAGGCTTTCGCTATTCAAGCTGGTAGAGAAATCAGAGTTATGGTTTTACCTGATAAAGTAAATGATAGTAAGTGTACATTGCTTGCTAGAGAAATTAAGGATCGTATTGAAAACGAATTAACTTATCCTGGTCAAATTAAGGTTACAGTTATTCGTGAGATGCGTGCTAACGAAATTGCTAAATAATGAGGATTTTATTTTTAGGAGACATTGTTGGTAAAAGAGGTCGCGAAGTAATTCGCGACTTTTTGCCTTCATTGAAAGACAAATATCAGCCTGATTTCATTATTGTTAATGGTGAAAATGCTGCCCATGGTAAGGGTTTGACTATTAAAATCTATAATGAATTCATGTCTTATGGTATTGATTGTATTACAATGGGAAATCATACTTTTTCTAAGAAAGAAATTATTGATCATTTAGATGAAATGAATAAGTTGGTTTGTCCTTATAACCATATCAGCAATCTGGGCAAAGGTTATCGTATCTTTAAATGTAAAGGCAAGAAGATTTGTGTTGTTAATTTATTGGGCTTAGTTATGCAAGAAGAGTATGCAACCAATCCTTATAATGCGATGGATAAAATCTTAAAAGATACTTTATCTAAGAATATTGATTTATATATCGTTGATTATCATGCTGAAACAACAGCTGAAAAAAGGGTATTCTTTGAATATTATAAGAATAAGATTAATGCAGTACTTGGTACCCATACTCATATTCAAACAGCTGATGAACAAATAATTGACGGTAGAGCATTTATGACTGATGTAGGCATGTGTGGCCCTTTTGATTCTATTATTGGAAGAGACATAGATGAATGTATTAGAATGCTTATTTTTAATGAACAAACAAGATTTACTGTATCTATGAGCAATCCTATACTAAATGGAGTGTTCTTAGAATATAATGATGACAATAATATGTGCACATATATAGAAAGGATTCAAATAAGACCATGAAACAAATAAATAGAAAAGGATTTACTTTAGCTGAACTATTAATTGTTGTAGCTATTATTGCAGTACTTGTAGCAATAGCTATACCTGTGTTTACTGCACAGAAACATAAATCTGAAGTTGCAGTAGATGTTGCAAATGTAAGAGCCTATTACGCGGAGATACAAACAGACTATATAACTACCGGTGTACAACATGTTTTTGCTACTTTTCCCCCTGATTCTAAAAATATTAATCATTTTGATGGTACAACAAACCAACTAAAAGGGATTTGGATGTTAGTTGATTTTGATTCAGAATATGGTTATACATTACGTTACGAATGTGATAAAGGAAATGATGTACATCCTGAACATACCTTTGTCTTTACTAACAATGATTTATATAAACAATAATTATGTTTGGAAATAGTTATGTAACATTTATTATCATACTTATATGTGTATTGAATTATATTAGAGAATATCAATTACAAAAATATGATAGTGAAGATGTGGTACTACAAAAATGTGGTGCTTTAATTAAGCCTTCATCTTCTAATAAAGAATTATATAGATTACTAACTGCTGGGTTTGTACATATGAGTCTAGGCCATTTATTAATGAATTTATACTGTATGTATAATTTAGGTTGTTATATTGAAATGTTATTAGGACACAGTAAGTTTCTAATACTTATATTAGGATCAATTATAGTAGGAAATATATGTGCTTTGTTTATTGGGAATGATATAAGTATAAGTGGTGGTTTATCTGGTGGTATATATGGTTTATTAGCATTTGAAATAAAACTTATATTAATGCTAGGAGGCATTTCTGCTGTACTAGGTAATAGATCATTAATGGTAACTATACTTATTAACTTATCATTTAATTTCATGCCTGGAGTGGGTTGGAAAGCTCATTTAGGTGGATTTATATTTGGAATGTTGTTTGCGACGATATTCTTTGTGGTTTAAGTTTTTTTCGGGAATTTAACCTAGACAGTGGTTCCCTCTATAACAACTGAGTGGTTTAGTTATAACAAAAATGTGGTTTGACTATAACACTTGTGTGGTTTTATAAGATATGGCTTTATAAAAGCGGGTATTAGCCCGCTGACTGTAAACCATATCTTTTCTTTTACTTAAATTGAATAAGAATCATTCTTATTAATACAATACATTAATCTATTTCTAGTTCTTTTGAAATTAGATAAGCCATTAGCGTTATACATTAATGATGCGACTTGTTTATTTCTTGATTCGATGTATGAATTATTTATTCTTTTACCATCAACCGTAATAAACGAATTTACTATCTCTTTCTTCCAATTTACAAGCATTGAAGCGAACGCTTTATATTCTTTAATGTCACAATTATTAAAAGCCTCAATTTGTTTTTCTAGTTCGCTTTCTGCATTCTCTAAAGTACATGTCCTATTAAAGAGAATATAATCTTCCTTTAGTTCGTAAGCTTTCTTAATGTCTGGGAAGGCATCAAAGATCATATCTCTAATACCTTTTTTCATTATTGACTACTTAAATGTTATATAGAAACCACATAGATGTTATATTGATGACCACACCACTGATATAGTAAAAGGGGGTAGCCACACCACTGAGTAATTTATATTACTAAAAAAAGGACATCTAAGTCCAATTATTTTTATATTGAGTTTTTGATAATCCTTTTTTGATATTTCAATTAAACTGAAACCTTCTTAATAGAAATTGTTACTTTTTCTGTAGCTTTTTCCCATTTGATTGTAGCTGTTACTCCATTGTCTGGTTCTACTGCTCCAGCAGCTTCTTCTAAATTTTTAGGGAAATCGAAAGAATTTTGCCATTTAACTGTTTGTTGTTTAAGTTCAACATCCTTTGTAACATCTTTAGTACCATCTGTAATTGCTTCAGCCATTACTTCCGCATATGCAGCTCTAATATTAGCAGCGTCTACAGCCTCTCTTGACTTTTCTAATTGAGCTGTGAATACAGGAATTGCAATAGCAACTAATACAGCAATGATAGCAACAACGATTAGTAATTCAGCTAATGTAAAACCTTTTTTGTTTGTTTTGTTCATTTCTAGTTTTTCTCCTTTTTGAGTATTACCCTCTGTAATTATTATTCTACAAAAAAATACAAAAATCAATGATAAATATAACTATATTGTTAATATCGTGTGTTAAAATATTTAGTAGTAGGAGAGATACTACTGTTTTTAGTTATGAATAAGAAGAATAAGGGTTTTACATTAACAGAAACATTATTAACTATAACTATCTTAGTTATCCTTTTTGCGTTGGCTGTTCCAGGTGTTTTCACAATAAAGAAGAATCTAAGACAGATGGAATTGGATGATAAGGCTGAGATTATTTATACAGCCGTTCAAAATAGATTAAGTGAATTATATACAAGTGGGTTAAGTAATTATTATGATCCAAGTGATAATGGTTCTAATATAAAACATCTATGTAAGACACCAGGGGATTATGATGCTAGTGTAAGTGGTGATACTATGAATGATAATAGTATTTATTATTTCACTAGTAATGATGTAGCTAGTTTGAATAAATTATTAGGTGATAATGTTATAGATTCATCTTTAACTGGTCAATTTGTTATTGAGTTTATGCCTTATGCAAAGTATGAAAATGGGGAGATGCCTCAATTGACTGTTCCTTTTGTTTATGCCGTTTATTATACAGAAGCAAAGGATACCAATGATGAGAACTGTGCTAATAACTATAGTAGCTCTGGTCAATACTTAAATTTATTGCGTTTAAAACAAAATCGTTTAAAAGATGGGGCACGTATTGGTTATTACGGAGGCAGTACACCAGGTTCTGGTAGTATTACTAAGATTTCTTCTATTAATGATGTTACTATTTATTCAAATGAAGAGATTAATAGAGCTGTTGTAAAAGGAAGAATTGGTATTGGTGTTGATGAAAAAAAGAGTACTTTTGAATTTGTTTTTAAGGATCAACATGGTCATTCTTCTATGTATGTATATGATGTTGGAATTAAGAAACTATATCAAGTTGATAGTACTGGCAAGAAGGTTTTAGTAAGAACAGATGTTACAAATGCTGTTGTTATAGGCAATAACTATACTTTTAATTTTGTTTTAGATGATTTATCTAAAGATAATACCAGATTTAAGAACATTTTTCCTGAATTAAATCCTGGAGATGATATTACTTTAACAGCTTCTATTAAGAGTGATGAAGGTACTGTTATTAATGATACTAGATCTACTATTGGTAATAGTATTTATGCTTATGTAAAACCAGAAGACAAGAATAAATATGTTGGTTATGAAAAGAATACTGCTTATATTTCAAATGGTCGTCATTTAAGAAACTTGCATAGTGATAGTAGTGTAATAAATGATTATTCAAAAGCTTTATTATTAAATGATATTGATTTTAGTGAAAATGGTGATTTCTATAAAAAATATATTGATTCTTATATTGATGGTTATATAGATGTTAACGTTGTTACTGGAAGTGGTAGCGTTTATGTTAAGAGTGTTCCTGTGTTTAAGGGAATTCTTAATGATAATTTAAATACTTTAGATGGAAATGGTTTTGCTATTAAGGAATTAGCTACAAGAAGTGCTTTATTTAGTATTGAAAATAAGAATTTAATTATTTCTAATCTAGCTCTTACAGGTGAGAAAGTATATGGAAATAATTTTGCAGGTGGTCTAATTAACACTATCAACAATAGTTCTAATGTTATCGTCAAGAATTGTAAGATTTATTTGGATAGTGGTTCAGATATACCTACCTCTATTGATTCTAATGTTCATTTAGAAGCTTTAAGATGGATATATGCTAAGACATCTGGCGGTTTAGTAGGATTAAATAATGGTAGTTTGAATATTGAATCGTCATTTGTAGCTACTAATATTGGCTTAAGTACAACTGATGCAATAACTGGTGGCTTGGTAGGATTGAATAATGGCAATTTAACTATCGATAAATCATATACTGATTGTTACTTGTATGGTAATAATGTTGGTGGCCTAATCGGAAATAATGAATGTATAGTTGATATCAGTAATACATATACCGCTGGTTTTATTGGCACTGATGGAAATCAAAATGCTCATTTAGCTGGTTTTGTACCAAGTAAAGTTAGAAATATTTCTAATTCTTATACTGTTATTTTTAAAGGGCAACTAGATTCAAATAGAAATATAGGTAGTTTTTATGGTATTGATTTGAATAGTTCTTTTAGTGATTTGTCCAAGTATTATGCTACAGTAAAAAGTTATGATACTTTATCTAAAGTATATTATTCAAAAGAAGGTAGTACTACTGAATATACTAAGGGAAGTCCATATAATGAAAAATCATCAGATTTAGGCGATGCTTTTGATTCTGTTGGAAAATCAAATCCATATAAATTAATGGGTATTTCTTTAACTTCTTATAATAATCACAAATTGAAGGGTATGGACCATTATGGTGACTGGGGAGCTACTTTTGCTCGTGGTTCTTTAGTTTATTATGAGCAATATAGTGATAAATCTTATGGTTTTGATGGTGGTAACGTCGATTTATCATTAACTTCAGACATGGAAATAATTGGTGATGGTTATGGCGTTGTTTTTAAGAAAGAAGATATTAATGCTAGCGGCTCATTTAAAGTAGATGGAAGTGTAATAAATTTCTCAGATCCTTCAAAATTCGAAGTCGTTAAAAACGGTATTACTTATGTGATTTATCCATTAAGCAGAGATAAGGTTAATCCTGATAATGCAATTAATGGATTCTATCAAAAGTGCGAAATAGTTGATGATGGTGGTAGTGATGATGATAAGAAGACATTCTACTTTAATCCTCATTTTGCACGTAGTGTAATCGATAGTGAAAATAAACCATCATCTCCTACAATTGTATGCATTAGATCTCCTCGTCATTTGAATAATTTGTCTCTATTCTATAGTGATTATAATTTAGGTGATAAGGTTGTATATAATCAAGAAAGAAAAATGGATTTTGCTTCTTATAATTGGTCTGTTTATGGAAAAAATGGTACTTCTATTAATGTTCAAAAACCAATAGGAGAAAATGAAGCAAATGCTTTTGTAGGTACATATAATGGCAATTCATATGAAATTAACAATGTAAATTTTCATACTTATGATGGCTCTTATGTTGGTTTGTTTGGTTATAACAAGGGAACAATTAAGAATATTGTAGTTGCCACTCAATATAAGATTGGTTCAACTTCATATAATGTTACAAGAACAGAACCTGTAAGTGCTAACCAAACTGCTTATTTTGGTGTTCTAGTTGGATATAACGAAAAGGATGGTGTAATTGATAATTGTGCTACTGCTGGCTATTATTTAGCCGGTAAAGATGGCAAGATATATGGCTACCGTAATTCAGAAGTTTATGTTGGTGGCTTAGTAGGCTTTAATGTTGGCGTAATTACTAACAGTGCTGCGGATCTTCCTAGATTAAGTTTAATAATGAATTCAGCTACATGTTATGCTGGATCTTTTGTTGGTTATAATGAGGGTACAATTGATAATTCATACGGCATTTCAATGATAGAAAGTAATGCACCAGATGGCGATACAAAGATTGCAGGCTTTGCTGGTTACAATACAAGTGTTATTAATAATTCTTATTGTGCAACTACTTTAACTTCAGCTGGTAATGGTTCTAAAACTTATAGCTTTACACCAAATGAAGGAGGAGGTTCGGTAAAGAATTCTTATTATCTAAATGGTGGTAGTTATTTATATCTTGATAACTTATATTCATATGATGGCAATATTGCAGTATCTAGTGGTAAAAATAAGATTTATAAAGAATTAGTAGCTTTAAAAGGAACAAATGTAGCCAGTGTTTCAAAGTATCACGATTTAACTACTAGCTTGGATGCAAATGAAACAGTATATCCTTATAGAGCTGTTGTTAAGAATAATGAAGGCGATTTAGTTCATTATGGAGAGTGGCAAGTAAAACCTAAATTAGGTGTTGCTGGTGTTTTCTATTGGGAAAAAGAAGTAGATGGCCAAAACGATGGCTATAAGATAACTTATATTGGTACTGCTTATGACAAATTGGCATATAGTTCAAATCTTTGTGTTGAACATGATGATGGCGGTAGAGTTTCTGAATATGGTTATGGATATTACTATGGTGCTGATGAAAATGTTGATAATGAGAAAATAACTTTTAGTAATCTTGCTACTTCTAAAAAAGTTTTTAATACCGAAGTTAAACAAGAATTGGAACGTCAAATGCCTCATATTCAATTCTTCCCTTATACAACTAGAACAGATACAGGTAGTGATTATATTTATTTGGTTAATGATTCTCCAAATGGAAATATTACTTTGACATTAGACAATCAAACCAAGTCTTATTCTTTTGACATTTCACCTTTCTTTGCGAATGCTATTTACTTCGATACAAAACTTACAACAAGTGAAACAAGTGCACAGAAATATTTAAATAGCAATCTAGGCAAGAGTGATAACGCTTATGAGATTAGAAGTGCACAACAACTTCAATATTTGAATTGGAATTATGTAGGAAAGAATACTAATACATATGTAACTATGAACAATAGAACACAGTTCACTTATTTAATGTATTCCAAAAATCAAGGAATTAACGTACAAAGCGCTGATGATTCTAATAATATTAGTAAGTATTTTGCATTTGTTCAATCACATGACATTAATGCTCAAAAGTCTGGTAATTTCTTCCCAATTGCTGGACAAGCTAATTCAAATAAATATTACAATTCTTATGAAGTTGATCTTGCCAACTGGTTTGGTGGATCATATGATGGACAAAGTTACAAGATTCAAGAGATACAAATTGAATCAAATTGTTTCACAGTTGGTTTATTTGGAGTTACTTGTGGAGCTGAATTAAAAAACATTATCTTATATAGTTCTAATGGGGCTACTATTCAAAGAAAAACAACTGAAAATGATAAGGCTGGTGCTTACGCTCTTGGCGGTTTAGCTGGTGTTGCTTATGATTACAACGATCCAAAAGGCTATTCTATTTATAATTGTTCGATTGCCGGCTATACAATCGCTGATAATAGTAAGAACCAACAATATGTAGGTGAAGCTAATGTCGGTGGTCTTGTAGGTATTTCAAAAATTAAGATTGATAGATGTTCTTCTGTTGTTGATATTCAAATAAATTGTACTCATACTAAAAACGGTTTATTTAATAAAGCAGTTTGGGGCAACTATGTTCGTGTTGGTGGCATTTCTGGTGCTGGTCTTTCTGATATTAGTAATTCTAAACTTGGTGGAATCTTTAATTCATATACTGGTGGCACAATTACAGTTGGTGAGGAAACTCTAAATGAATCATACTATGATGGCACTAAGATTCCAATAGACTCAATTGGTGGTACTGCAAAGAAAAATCATAGTACTAATATATATTTAGCTGGTATTACAGGCAGCGGTTTCTGCATGAATTTTAGTAATATCACAGGCAAAGATTCAATTGATCCAAGTGATATAGAAATAGAAAATTGTTATACATACATGACTTTCCCTTCAATGAAAGGAACTATTAGAAGTATAACAATGTTTGGAAGCGTTGCGGATAGATATGGAAATGACGAAGGCAAGAAAGCATATATTAAAAATTGTTATTATTTGGATAGAAGCGCTGATTTTGATACATCGGAATTACCTAAATTTATCGTTGATGATGGTGGCGCTAATACAGCAGTAAATAATCTAATGACATCTGATTTAAAAAATTCAATGTTATTAGGTAGTACAAAATGGCTTTATGTAATGCATAGAAATAATTATTATGGTGATGAAAACATCAGTAATAATAATACTATTGATTCAAGATCATATAGTGAATTGTCTGATCCAAATATGAATGCTTTATTAGGAGATAAGTTTAAACCTGTTACTACAATAGATGAAAGTGGTGTACCAATTGATGGCAAATACTCATTCTCAGCTGGTAATAGTTCATTATCAGGAAAGAATTATCCTTTCCCAACTGTCATTACACAAAAGGATAATGATACACCCGTTAATGTACACTATGGTTCATGGCCTTTAGAAAGTGCTTATTTTATAAACGGTAATGACACTATTGATATTTTTGATGACATGGAATCAGATAAGTATGCTTATAAAGAATTTGTTCTAATGAAGGGCACAAGCAGTAATGATTTAAATTCCTTGGAATTTAAAGTTAAGGATACGAATTATGCTCAGTTAGTTAAAATCGATGGAACAAATTATTTTACTAAAGATAGTGATGGAAATTACCATATTAAGGTTAAAGCTTTAAAAACTGGTTCTACTGATATTGAAGCTAAATGGAAAAATGAAAACAATGTAGAATTTACTACAGACTTTAACTTGGTTATAACGGCTAATCTAGATATAGAAGTAAGTCCTAATGTAATTTATATCAATAAAGGTAAGGCTGATACATATTTACTTGGTTATGCTGTTGATAGAAATTATATAGATGTTAAATCAACCGTTAAGAAAGTTTCTTATTCTGATAAAGTTTCTTGGAATTTTGTTTCTTCAAAAGTAGGTGCAGATGTGGAAGAAAATGATGCTTTAGATATTAACAAGATTGCTAATGAAATAACTATAAAATCTAATGGTTATAATGGTTATGTTGCAGTTACTGCTACATATGATTATCATGGAAATGTTTATACTGTTAACACAAATATAAATGTATTAAATAGTTATACTATTGGTTTGCATGGAAATAATGAATATGAAGAAGTTTATATCAAAGATGATGGGTCTTATGAATTAAGTAACCCTAGTTATGGCGATACTACTGGACCAAAGAATCCTGATAGCAAGTACTTCATTTATGAAAGAAATGATGAAAATGGTTTGAAAGATTTAGTTAAAAGCATTGATGTAGATAATATTACTCTATCACCATTTGATGATGCTAACGATGAAATCAAAGACATAATTAACAGTAATAAGGTTCAAATTGAATTATCTGATAATATTAATATAAACAGTATTACAAATAATGATTATAATTCACGTGCTATAACATTAATTTATAGAGGCGATATTAGTCCTTTTGATTGCAATTTAACTTTAAATCTAAGTAATAACGGCAACGAATATTCATTAACTGTGCCAGTTACCGTAAATGTTATTCCTTATACATTGACATTAGATGCTAATGGTGGTGAATTTGATGGTAAAGACTGCATATCATTTAATTTAACTGCTACTGATTCTATAGATTTAAGTACTCATATTCCAACAAGAATTGGATATGCTTTTGCTGGTTGGACCTTAAATGGTACTGACTATTCTTCAAACACATATCCTGTTACAGGATCAAATGATGATGTAACATTAGTTGCTAAGTGGAAACCTAAAAAAGGCTATATAAGTTTTGATAATAGTCTTTTAGATCATGAACATAAAGTGCAAGACGTTTTATGCGCTTATGATACTGATAAGATAGATATTCCTGAATTTAATTACGATTCACAAATATTTAATGGCTTCTCTAATGAAAATGGCGATTTAATTGTTGATTCAAATGGTAATGTAGTAAATATAAATAAAAATCTTTTTAATCAATATGTATTAAAAAATATAGAAGATGATACTCAGAAAACAGTATTAAAAGCTAGTTTAATAGATGGTGCAAAATTGATTTTAAAAGCAAATGTAGATGGAGCCACTGTTTCAAGAAGCCTTTTATATGCTAAAAACACCATGTTAAATGTTGGTGACACAATCGATTTAAAATCAATATGGGAAACTGATACTTCATATAAATTTGCTGGATATATAAATAGTGTATCTAAAGAATGGATTATTGATCCACAGGGTAAATTTTTAAGTAATGTTCAATTAGACAACGACATTGAGTTGACTGCTATTTTCTATAAGACTGGTTTTAAGAAAGTTGATAGTTTTACTAATAACAAAGAATATTTAATTATTTCTAACGATTACGCTTTGTCAGGTACAAGAGTTAATGATTACACTTTAAAAGGTATTAATATTGCTAAACAGTTAGATTCATTAGGTAATACATATATAGAAGATAATTACAAAGATCTTGTATGGACTAGAGATCAAAGTAATAATTTGTATTTAACTGCAGATCAAAAACTATATGGAAATTCTATATGGTTCTCTACTTCTTTTACTGTTTCTAGTTCTAATCAAGCTTGGAATTACAACAATAACAATTTATATACAGGAAGATATACTATTACATATGTTTATTTAGACTCATCAAATAATTTCACTTGTGATAATAACAATTATCACAAAAACATTGAAATCTATGAAAAAGTTGAAAATGTAGTAACCGATATATATCAATCAACAAATACTGGAGGTGGCGAATGAAAACTATTAGTAAGAAATTAAATAGCCAATCAGGTGTTACCATTCTGTTTGCGATGTTGTTGTTTTTAGTTGCTACTGTAGTTTCTTTAGTAATTATAGTAGCAGCTACATCGAGTGTTAATAGAGAGTCTTCTTTTAAGGAATCTGTTCAAAGAAATATAGAATTAGATTCTGCTGTTCTAATGGTAAAAAACTTTACCGATAATAAGCATGAATATACTTTTGCTGGTGAAGAAGGAAATTATGATTATCAATTTGTCGGAACAGAAAATGAGCTTGAAAAAGTTATTATAGAAATTTCTAAACGTGTTATTAATAATACTCAAACTAATAACGTTGGTGGTTTTACTATTTCTGGTGATAATTTATCAAATATTGATTGTGATTATGAAATTGATTTTAATACCGGTTCATCTCCATTTGTAATTTTAACTTTTAGTATAAATGATAGTGATGCTGCTGTTGTTTCTAAAATTTTTAGCAAATACTATTTTAGTGTAAATGGCAAGACGGTAGGCTGGAACTATGATAGATCAACCGTTAGAGGAGCATACTAATATGAAAAAGATATTAAATAACCATGGTGAATCATTAATAGAAGTATTAGTGTCTTTATTGATAGTTGCCTTATGTATTTTAATGTTACAAGGAAGTATTGTTACTGCGGCTAAAGTAAATAAAAAAAATAATGAACATATTGAACCATTTGTTATTGCAGAATCTGAAGATACTAGTAAGAATGTGATGATAAATGGTAACGATTCTGGTGTAAAGATATATAAGACAAAGGGAGGCTATTACTATTATGAATAAAAGTAAGGGGTTTTCTTTAATTGAATTGTTAGCCGCCATTTTGATTTTAAGTTTGGTAAGTGGGGGTTTAGTTACAGGAGTAATACTGTCAAACAAACAATATAAAAGTTCTATTAGACAATCAGAAGCTAGTGAACTATATAACACAATTAGTTCTTTATTGAATTACGAACTTAAATTAACTAACGAGGTCAAATTGGATGGTGATAAGTTAGTTGCGTTTAAGAGTATTTCATATCAAATCGATGAGTCTAGCTTATGCAATATCTATGTTTTATATGAAAGTGGCTATCCTGCTGGTGATAATTATGGAAGAATAGCTTTTGGTAATAACGATAAAAAGAATTATCTTTTAGGAAATGCTGCTTATACAAATGGACTAGGAGCTAAATTAAATGTTACTTATAATGACGCCAATAATTTGTTTACGGTTGATCTTGATATAGGTTATGATACTAAATCAGTTATTCATCAAATCTTTAATGTAAGAGCTTTAAATAGGGTAAGAGTAGTAAATGTTGAATAAAAAAGGAAATATTAACTTATTAGAATTAGTTATCTTAATAGTATTAGGGATAGAACTTATCCTAATTCTTTGTAATGGGTTTGGATGGCTAGGTAATAAGGTGAATAAGGGTAGTGATGCCTTTACTTTAAATACATGTGAGAGTGTTACAAAGGTAAATAGTTCTAATGGAGTTGATTGTCCTGTTAATGATTGTGTTAAAGGCGATTTGTGTACTCATAAGGTAGGTGACTATTATATTGGCTATTATGATAATGTAAAGAATACTATAGTTGGATATAAAGTATCAGGATATAACTATGAAGACAATCCTGCAATTGATGGCAGGGTATTTAATGGTAATGCGAATACTATGATAATAAAGGTTACTTGCGGTAATGGTAACATTACATATGAATGGGTGAAGGGTAAATGATAAGTATATATGAGACAAAATATATATTGATATATTGTATTGTAGTTTGTTTTATATTAGGAACGGTATTTGGATCCTTTCTAAATTGTGTAGCCGATAGAATATATCATAATATTCCTTGGTGGAAAGGAAGAAGTGTTTGTGATAATTGTGGACATAAATTAGGAATATTAGATTTATTTCCAGTGTTTTCATATTTAATACTTGGTGGAAAGTGTAGATATTGTGGTAAGAAGGTATCTATTAAATATTTCCTTTCGGAATTATTATTAGGCATTATCTTTGTAATATATCTATTAATTCATGGTGTACTAGATTTATTACTACTTCGTGATTTAGGATTAATATGCATTTTATATGGGTTATCACTATGTGACTTAAACAATTATGAGATACCTGATGGATTTATCGTTATTGGTATTGTATGGTGGCTATTATTTTACTTAATGGGATATGGTGATTTAGTTGATAGCCTACTTGGTGGCTTTGTGATAGGTGGTATGTTGTTAGGATTAAGTTTAATTATGGACAAGATACTAAATAAAGAGTCGTTGGGTGGCGGTGATATTAAATTATTCTTCATGATTGGGTTATATTTTGGCCTAATTTTGAACTTTTTCAATTTAATTTTATCCTGCTTTATAGGTATAATATTTGTGGTTGTAAGAAAAAGTTCAATGATTCCCTTTGGGCCAAGTATTGCGATATCAACTTTCATTTGTTTATTATATGGGACAGAATTTGTGACATGGTATCTGTCTTTATTAGGATTATAGGAGGTACTATATGAAAAAAGATCTACTAGGTGTAGATATCGGATCTAAAGAAATAAAACTGGTTACAAAAGATAAATTCGTTATATCAGAAACACCTGATAATTGTGTTGAAGGTGATGAATTGATTGCCTTTGATGGTATGGCTGATTTATTAAAGAATTTAGTTAAAGAAAATGGAATTAAAACCAAGAATGCTTGTATCGTGCTTCCGGATTCTTTAGTATATATCGATAGAATAAAGATGCCTTATATGAATACTAAACAATTAGAAGTTAATTTACCTTATGAATTTAAGGATGTTGTTGGTAAGAATAAAGATGATTATATCTATGATTATGCTTATGTAAATACTATCTGTGATAGTGAAAATAAGCCTGTTGAATTAGAGCTTGTAATTAGTTGTGTTAAAAAAGATATTATTGAAAAGTATGCTGATATGTTTAAGAAAGCTGGCATGAGACTTGTTAAGGCTATGCCTCGTCAAGTAGCTATCTCAAACATGCTTATCAATAATAATATTTTAGATAATATCGCTCTTGTAGATATTGGCTATAACTTTACTAGAATCGACTTCTTTAAAGATGGCTTATATGATGTTACTAGAATTCTTGAAAATGGTATTAAAGATATGAACAAGATGGCAAGTGATAAGTTCTATTGTGATAGTCATATTTCATTAAGATATTTAAAAGACAACAAAGATGATATTTTAAATAGTGAATTATTCAATGACTTTTATGATGATTTAACTTTAAAAATCAATCGAGCTATTAATTACTATAGTTATTCTAATCAATCTAATACTTTAAATAATTTATATCTATATGGTGGTGGTGTTCATTATGAACAATTAAATAATGTATTAAAGAAAGAATTAAATATTACTTGTATGGACTTGAATGCTTTATTAGATGTAAATAATGATACTTTTACTTGTTTGGGGGTAATCGAAGATGTCAAATAAACTAAGTAATTATCCAAAAAAGAAAAATATTAACTTCGTAGTTGATAATACCGAAAAATACAACAAGATATCAATTCTTTGTTTTGTGGTCTTTATGATTTTTTTGGTATTTTTTACCAAGTTTGCGGTAATCGATACATTAAGCGCAATAAACAAACTAGAAAGTAACTACAATTCAGTTTTAAGTCAAATCGAAGCTTATAACGCTAAGATGAGTGACTATGATGAAGTGGAAGCCAGATATAACGATTTAGTAGGTGATTTTTTAACACAAGATGAACAATTAAGTTCTTCAAGATCACAAATAATCGACATGATAAAAAAAGACATTGGCTTTGAACATGTAGAAAACTATACAATTGATGGTCAAACTATTATCGTTTATACGACAGCTATGACTATTAAAGATGTAACAAGTATTTTAAATGTGCTTCAAGATGATTCAAATGTATCCTTCGCTACATGCAAGAGCACAATCTACGATAAAAATAATGAATCATTAGTACATGGTGAATTTGAGATTATCTATAATACGATTGGAGGTAACAAGTAATGTTGAAGTATAAATTTTCTAATCGTGAAATTATCTTACTATTAATTGCTGTAATGTTAGGCTTGGGTTTAGTATATTATTCTGTTATCTTAAAATCATATAACGAGAATGTAGCTAAATTCGATACAGCTAATTTAGAAACAGAATTAGCTATTAGTGATTCAAAGCTTGCTAAATATCAAGACATGAAAAATTATATCGAACAATATGAAGATGTTTATGTAGGAAGCGTAGTATCTTATGACAACATTGTTAATTTGTTTTATAACTTCTCAGATGTTTTAGATGGTAAGGTAAAAGGTATTAACATTACTGTTGGTGACCCAATTGAACTTGAGACTATCGTAAGAAGAGATGTTACTATTTCTTTTATTGCGAACAATAATGAAATTGTAAATAATATTCTTTCTTATTTTGAAGATTGTGAGTATCGTGTAATCATCAACAAAGTTCAAGTTAGTTCCAAGGAAGATGGATACAACTTAAATAATAGTGGTGAAGTAAACGCCTCTATTGTCTTGACTTTCTTTGAAACTACTAAGGATGCTAAGTATAACTATGGCTTAGTGAGTCAGGGACAATAATGATTTATATTATTTATGGAAATGATTCTTATTTAATTGATTCTAAGATAAATGAAATCATTAATCAAAATAAGGACAGCGATGTGATTAAAGTAGATGGAAGTTCTAAAAACTTCTCCTGTTATGATGTATTAGATTCTATAAACTCTGTAGGCTTGTTTAACAACAAGTCTTTAGTGCTTTTTAAAGATCCGCCTTTATTAAAGAAAAAAGTTGATGATAAGGGAGTTGATGAATTACTTTCATATTGTAAGAAACCAATATATGAAAACACTTTAATCTTCTATACCTATGACAATGACTTCAAGAAAGTCTTAAAAGCTTTTAAAGATATTAGTTCTAATGCCGATGTCTATGATTTAAAGGTTGATCCTAAGAATTTCTATAATATGTGTATTGAAGTTGCTAAGAAGTATACAGTTAGATTAAATAGATCTTGTTTTGATATCGTTTATAAGGCTTGCAACAACTCTTTATCCTTATTTAAACAAAACATGGATATTCTAGACTTGTATCCTGAAAAAATCGATGAAGATGTGGTTAATAACTTGTTGATATCAAGTAATGAAGAAAATGTCTTTAATTTGATTAATGCCTTAACTAATAAGAAAGTATCTGATTCCATCTATTATGCTAGAAGAATATTGGCCAATGATTCTAATATCAATGGATTGATTGCTTTGTTGGCAAATCAACTTAGATTTTTATATCAGGTATCTTATTATAGTGATGATCCTTATGGCGCCAGTGATATCTTAGGGTGTAAATCACCATATCGAATTACTAAGGCCTTAGAAACACTTAGAACTTTAAAGAGTAAAGATATTATGTCAATGTTAGATCGATTAGCTGTTTTGGATTTAGATAGTAAACAAAATAGTGATATTGACGATACTTTAAAGCTAGAACTATTTATAGTAGAATTATTGAAATGAGAAAAGTAGAATTGTTAGCGCCTTGTGGCAATTTTGATTGTCTTAAGGCTGCTGTTAATTATGGAGCTGATGCGGTGTACCTTGGTGGTACATCTTTTTCAGCAAGAGCCTTTGCGAATAATTTCAATCACGAGGAACTTGTTGAAGCAGTTAAATATTGTCATTTAAGAGGAGTTAAAGTCTATATGACTATTAATACTCTTTTTAATGAAAACGAGCTAGAAATGGCCTTAAATGAGGCAAGATTTGCATATGAACATAAGGTTGATGCCTTGATTGTTCAAGATTTAGGCTTAGTTTATAGAATCAGACAAGAAATGCCTGACTTTGATTTGCATGCCTCAACCCAGATGCATATTCATAATATTGCAGGTATTAATGTTTGTAAAAAATTAGGCTTTAAGAAAGTGGTTATCGCAAGAGAAAGTAGTTTGGATTTTATTAAAGAAGCTTGTAAACAAGATATTCCTATTGAAACCTTTATCCATGGTGCAATCTGTGTATCTTATTCAGGCCAATGTCTAATGTCTAGTGCTACCAAAAATAGAAGTGCTAATAAGGGTGCTTGTGCCCAGTGTTGTAGACTAAGATATGGTCTTTATGAAAATAACAAGAGAGTTATTACAGATACTGATTATCTATTAAGCCCTAAGGACATGTCTTTAATCAATGATATTCCAAGTTTGATTGAAGCTGGTGTCTCTTCTTTTAAGATTGAAGGAAGAATGAAATCTAGTGCCTATGTTGGTCTTGTAACTTCTTTATATAGAAAAGCAATCGACTCATATTATAAAGGTGAGAAATTCAGCTTGTCACAAAAAGAATACAATGAACTATTATCTGTTTTTAACAGAGGCTTTACTGATTCTTATTTAAAAGACAATAAAGCGGATATCTTCTCAAACTTTAGACCTAATCATATGGGCAAGGAAATAGGCAAGGTCATCGATTATCGTGATGGTCATTGTCTAATTAGATTATTTGATAATATCAATCAATTTGATGGTATTCGTATTATTTCTAAAAAAGGCGACACTGGAAAGATTTTAAATACTTTAACCGTTAATAAAAAGATGGTGTCTAAAGCCTTTAAGAATGAAATTATATCAGTCAAGGTAGATAGTCCAGTTTTAAAGGGTGATATGGTAGTAAGAACTCTAGATTATAATCTAGAAAATAGAATCAATGATTATGAATTAAAGAAAAGACCAATTGATATTAAGATTAAATTTAAGCCTAATGAAGATATTGAAATAAATGCTAAATTAGATGAATTAAAATATAAAGAAATAGTTAATGAAAGACCACAAGAGGCTAAAAAGGCTCCTATATCTTTATCTGATTTAGAAAATGTTTTCTCAAAAATGGATAATAGTCCCTTTGTGATTAATAAGTTTGAAGTTGAAGTAGGTAATTCTTTTATGCCTAAGTCATTATTAAACAATATACGTAGAAACTTTTATGAACATTTCGAAGAATATATTTTAAATAGTTTTAAGAGAAGTGCTAATCCTTTTACGTTAGATAATGATATTAAATCTGATATTCATACATCGGATATTACTGTCAACGAAGATAAATTAAAAGTAATTAATCTAGAATGTGATTATACAAGTGGAATAATCTGTGATCTAGGTGGTTTTGATAAACTTGTTGAAGATAAGACTATAGTAGGTTATTACACACTAAATATCATGAATTCATATGCATACGAACTAGTTAAAAGACTAGGATGTGATATCGTGGTTCTTTCTAGTGAAATAAACAATGTAGATGACTTAATTGAAAACTATAAAAAGAGAATTGGAACGATTAATCCATATGTGGTAAATGGTAAAAGAACACTTATGTATCTTAAGAGAAATCCATTTATCAAGTATAGTGATAATAATAAACTAGTTATAAGTGATGGAACTAATTTATATGATGTTCATATAAGCGATGTGACAAGAATTATAGAAAGAAATCTACATTCAAATGATTTTAAAAATGTACATAAATGTAATATTGAAAGGTGATAAATGTTATTAGGGTATTTTAAAAAGACTTTACAAGATAAAGATTTAATGAAACAATGTTTAACCATTGCGATTCCTTTGATGCTTCAACAATTGATTGTTGCTAGTGTCAATCTAATCGATAATTTGATGGTAGGTGAGTTAGGAGACGTGGCTGTTAGTGCTGTTAGTAGTGCTAATAGATATTATTCAATAGCCCAAATGGCAATTAATGCCATCGTTGTATCTAGTATTATCTTCTTATCTCAATACAATGGGGCAGATGATAGAGAACATATGAGACAATCATTTAGATTCTCAATTATTTCATCATACCTATTTGTCTTTATCTTCTTTTTCTTTGCCTTATTTAAATCAGATTTTATTATTAAATTTATTATTAACGATAAAGATATTATCCAAAGTGGTAGTGACTATCTAAAGATCGCTTGTTTCTCATACCTACCACTTGGACTGTCATTCCCAATATCTAATGCGATGCGATCAACTGGTGATACTAAAAGACCTTTGTTTGTCTCAATGATTTCGGTTGTCTTAAATATCATCTTTGACTATTGTTTGATATTCGGGCACTTAGGATTCGAGCCCCTAGGCGTTAAAGGTGCCGCTATCGCAACTATTATTGTTCGATTCATTGAAATGTTTATCTACTTATTATGTATTAAAAAAGGTGAATATCATTTTAAGACTAGAATAATTGATTTATTAAGAATTGAAAAAGATTTGATTGGTAAGATTATTGTCAAGGCTATTCCACTTCTTATTAATGAATTATTATGGAGTATAGGCATGACAACTACAATCAAATTCTACTCATATAGAGGTGCTGTTGTGAATACCGCCTATTCAATAAGCGCTACAGTTGCTGACTTATTCTTTATTTTATTTGCAGGGATGGCAAGTGCTACTACGGTTATTGTCGGTACAAAACTTGGTGCTAATAAGATAGAAGAAGCTAAGGATAGCGCCTATAAGCTATTATGCTTCTCGGTTTATTTATCTTTAATAGTCGCTGTACTTATGAGTAGTTTTACTTTAGTGGTCCCATATCTTTATAGTAAGGTATCTAAGGAATCACTTGATTTGGCAAATCAATTCTTGATTGTCATGTCAATCTTCTTTATCTTATATATGTTTAATACCCAGACTTATTTCATTTTAAGAACCGGAGGTGATACAAGAAATACCATGTTTATGGACTCAGGTTTTATGTGGGCCTTTAATATCCCACTTGTTTATATTCTTGCTTATCATACAAACATTCCTGTCTTATATGTATATGCAATAGGACAATCAACCGATATTTTAAAATCTATCATTGCCTATAGAATGATTAGAAAAGAAAAGTGGGCAAGAAACTTAACACTGGCTGATGCATGATATAATTGTTTATTAGGAGATAACTAATGTTTTTAAAACGAATAGAATTACAAGGATTTAAATCTTTTGCGGATAGGGTAGTCATCAACTTTGATAACTCTGTCACTGGTATTGTAGGACCAAATGGCTGCGGCAAGTCAAATATCTCTGATGCGATAAGATGGGTATTAGGTGAACAAAGCGTTAAGTCACTTCGTGGTGATAAGATGACTGATGTTATTTTTGCCGGATCAGAGACAAGAAAGGCTGTTAATATGGCTGAAGTTACCCTAGTTTTTGATAATACAATTAGGGTGCTTAATTCAGACAGTGATGAAATAGAAGTAACCAGAAGAATCTATAATACGGAACAAGATGCTGAATATTTAATCAATAGAAATAAGGTTAGATTAAAAGATGTCCATGATTTAATCATCGACTCAGGTTTGGGCAAAGATTCATTATCAATCATCACCCAGGGTAATGTCGTTGGTTTTGCGGATGCTAAGCCATATGATAGACGTGCTATTTTTGAAGAAGCAGCTGGTGTTTCTAAATATAAGAAAAGAAAACTAGAATCGATCGCAAGACTTGAAAGGACAAAGGATAACTTAGAGAAAGCTTCTAATATCTTGGATGAACTTGAAAGACAGGTTGGTCCTTTAAAAAGACAAGCTAGAAAAACTGAGATTTATAGAGAAAAGAAACAAAGACTTGAGCAGATTGAAACTGCTGTTTTAGTCGATGAGATTAATTTATTTAACAAGAAAAAAGAGGAAGTTGATAAGGCTTTATTTGATTTACAATCACAAGTTACCTTGAATGATACAAGCATTCAAGTAAGTGAAAATAATAATCTTTCTAATAAACAAGAATTAAAGAATTATGATAAGGAATTAAATAGTATTCAAGAGAGATTAGTTAATACTATCAATGAGATTCAAAAGTTAGAAAAGAGAAAAGTAGAACTTGATGAAAAGCGTAAGTATGCGATTGAAATGGGTTCAAGTGAAGAGAAGATTAGACAAATGAAGTCTTTATTAGATGAGGCTGAATTTGAATATAAGGATAGAGTTAATCGTTTAAGTACACTAAACACGGAACTTAACTTACTAAATGAGAATTTAGGTGAATTAGCTAATCAATTGGCTGATATTTCTTTGAAGAAAGAAGAAGCTAATGGTATTGTCTTTAGATTAGAAAACAGAATTTCAATTCTAGAAAATATCATTAAAGATCCATTCTCTTCTAATGCCCAAAGCGGTGTTAAAGCTATCATGTCAAATATCCGTTCTTTCTATGGTGTTTTAGGTGTTGTGGGTCAAGTTATTAAACCAGATGAGACTTATGAATATGCTCTGTCTAGTGCTTTAGCTAACGCAACATATAATATCATTACTAAAGATGAAGCAAGTGCTCGTAATTGTATTTCTTTCTTAAAGAAGAATAGAAGTGGTAGAGCTACTTTCCTTCCTATTAGTGTTTTAAGGGAACATCAAATCAAATATGAAGATGAAGTAATTTGTGATAATACTGAAGGGTTTATCGGTGTTATGGCTGACTTTGTTTCTAATGAACCTGAGTTTGATATTGTAAGAGAAAGTTTATTAGCTAATATTTTAGTTTGTGATACTTTGGAGAATGCGAATAACTTAGCAGGTCTTTTAAAGTATCAATATAAGATCGTTACTCTTGATGGCGATGTGGTTCATAAGGGCGGTTATATGACTGGTGGTAAGGTTAAAAATGAAACTAGTATCATTACTGCTCAAAGCGAGCTTGAAAGAAGTAAGAGTGACTTATTGTCTTTAAGAGCCAAAGCGGAACTTGCAAATAAGGAATATGAAAAGATTATTCTAAATAAGAATAAGACAGAGATGGAATTAACGGAGAAGCGTATTTCTATCGCTCAAATTGAACCTTTGGTTGATGTTAAAAGAACTAAGTATGAAAAATTAAAGAATGATTATGAATTAATCAATCCTAAGAATATTGAAAGTGATGAGACATATACTGATGAACTTGTTATTGAGCTTTCAAACGCTTATAAATTAAGAGATGAATTATCTACTTCTTTAAAATTAAAAAGAGAAGAGAGAATGAAACTTTCTGCTGATATCGATCGTAAGGATCAACAACTTCGTCAATTAAGAAGACAGTCAGAAGGTTCAAGAGATGAAATCTTAAAGATGTCTCAAGAGAAGGCTGTTTTAGATACAAAACTAGAGAATAATTTAAACAGACTTGCTAGTGAGTATCAAATGACTTATGAGTATGCATTTGAACATTTGGATTATGAATTAACCGGTAATGAAAAGGAAGAGGTTGTACAACTTAGAAGTGATATAGCTTCACTTGGTAATGTTAACATGTCAGCACCAGAAGAGTATGCTGAAGTAAATGGTAGATATGAGTTTTTAAAGAAGAATTATGATGATTTGATTAAATCAAGAGATAAGATTCTTGATGCGATTGATGAGATGGATGAGATTATGAAGTCTCAGTTTAAAGAAACTTTCGATAAGATTAATTCTAATTTGAATGATACATTTAGAAACTTATTTGGTGGTGGTAAGGCTTCATTAATTCTAGAGGATGAAAATGATATTTTAAATACAGGTATTGATATCGATGTTCAGCCTCCTGGTAAGTCAGTTAAGTCGATTAGACTGTTCTCAGGTGGTGAGAAGACTTTGATTGCCTTGTGTGTATTGTTTACCATTATTAAGGTTAAGCCAGCTCCATTGATTATCTTTGATGAGGTTGAGGCAGCACTTGACCAGGCTAATGTTGAAAGATTCGCGAAGTATGTTAAGAAGTTTGAAGATGTTTCACAGTTTTTAATCATTACACATCGTCCTGGTACGATGGCAGAGTGTGATACTTTATATGGTGTTACGATGCAACAACGTGGTGTTTCTCAAATGCTTAAGGTTAAGTTGGTTGACGCCCTAGAGATGGCGGAAAGAAGTGAAGTAGGAGAATAATTTATGGGATTTCTAGATTCTTTAAAACAAGCAATTACAGGTAAAAAGGATACTGGTAAGTATTTAAGTGGTTTTGCGAAGACTAATAATGCTCTTGGTAGAAAGCTTAAGTTTATTACTGAGAATAATACTAAGAATAAAGAGGACTTCGTTGAACAGTTGATGATTACTTTAATTGAGTCTGATATTGGTTATAAGACAAGTGAAGATATTTGTGATCGTTTCTTTAAGGAGACACAGGACTATCTTTATTTAAGACAAGAGGATGTTATGGATATCTTGTTAGAGACTTTTGATGATATCTATAATGAGAAGAAGGATAATGAGATCGTCTATAACGAGGATGGGCCTACAGTTATTTTAATGGTTGGTGTCAATGGTTCTGGTAAGACTTCTACTTGTGCTAAATTAGCTAAGATGTATAAGGAACAAGGTAAGAAGGTGTGTTTGGCCGCTGCAGATACTTTTAGAGCTGGGGCTATTGAACAATTAAGAGAATGGGCAAATAGATTGGATGTTGATTTTGTAGCTGGTAAGGTGCAAGAAGATCCAAGTTCAGTACTAGTTAATGCATGTAGATATGCGAAGGAAAATAATGTCGATATCTTGTTGTGTGATACAGCAGGAAGACTTCAAACCAAGGTTAATCTAATGGCTGAATTAGCTAAGATGAGAAGAGTGGTTGGCAAGGAAATTCCTGGTGCTCCTCATAATGTTTGGATGGTCTTGGATGCTAATACTGGTCAAAACGGTATGAGTCAGGCTACTTTATTTAATGAGGTAACTGATTTAACGGGTATTATTCTTACAAAGATGGATGGTACAAGTAAGGGTGGTATTGTCATTGCGATTAAAAATGTCTTGGGTATTCCAGTAAGATTTATTACATTAGGTGAGACAGCAGATGATATCAAGCCATTTGATTTTGATTTATATTTGTATAGCATCATTGGAGATGGTGATGTTAGATAAGGTTGAGGGTAATCTATTGTTTGACTTCTATGGTTCTTTATTGACGGAGCATCAAAAAGAAGTTTTAGATGATTACTTTAATGATGATTTATCTATGTCTGAATTGGCTGATGAGTATGAAGTATCAAAGAGTGCTATTTCCGATTTGATCAAAAGATGTTTGAACCAATTAGAGGAGTATGAAAATAAGCTTCATCTTATTAAACAAGCTAGGTCACTTGACGAATTAATTGATAAAATGGAAAAGGATGGTATTCCTTTAGAATATCTTAAAGAGCTTAAAAAGATAAACAGGGGGTAGAAAAATGTCAAAAGTTATCGCGGTAAATTCCGGTAGTTCTTCTTTAAAATTCCAATTGTTCCAAATGCCAGAAGAAGAGGTTTTAACTTCAGGTGTTGCGGAGAGAATTGGTCAAAAAATGGGTATTTTCACTATAAATGTGAATGGTGAAAAGATTAAGACTGAGGTAGAGATTCCAGATCATAAGAAGGCTGTTGATTTATTACTTGAAGCTTTAGTTAAATATGGAATTGTTAAAGAATTAAGTGAAATTAAGGGTGCAGGACATAGAATTGTCCAAGGTGGCGCTTATTTCTCTGGTTCTGTTAAAGTAGATGAGGATGTTGTTAGTAAAGTTGATGAGCTTTGTGCCTTAGCTCCTTTACATAATCCTGCTCACTTAGTATGCTATAGAGCATTTAAGGAAGCATTACCTGAAATTCAACATGTATTCGTATTTGATACTGCTTTCCATCAAACAATGACTGAAGAGTCTTTCTTATATCCAGTACCTTATGAATGGTATACAGATTATAAGGTAAGAAAGTATGGTGCTCATGGTACTTCTCATGAATTCGTTATGAAAAGAACTGCTGAATTAATGGGTAAGGATCCTAGTGAATTAAATATTCTTACTTGTCACTTGGGTAATGGTGCTTCTATTACTGCTATTAAGGGCGGTAAGGTTGTCAATACTTCAATGGGTCTATCTCCTCTTGGCGGTATCATGATGGGTACAAGATGTGGTGATATTGATCCAACTGTTGTTTACTATATGGAAGAAAAGTTAGGTTGTACACCAGAGGAGATGGATACTTATTTGAATAAGAAGTCTGGTATGTTGGGTGTTTCTGGTATTTCAAGTGATGCGAGAGATATTCAAGCTGCTGTTGATGCTGGTAATCCTCGTGCTATTACAACTTATAACTTATATGTTAATAGAGCTGTTAATTTAATCGGTGGTTACTATATGCAATTAGGTCATGTTGACGCAATGAGCTTTACTGCTGGTTTAGGTGAACATGCGGTTGAGATTAGAGAAGGTATCTTAAAGGGCTTAGAAGAAGGTATGGGTGTTAAGATTGACTATGAATTAAATAGTAAGACTCATAGCGAGGCTAAGATTTCTTTACCTGATTCTAAGGTTGAAGTTTTTGTAGTTCCTACTAATGAAGAATTGGTTATCGCTAGAGATACTGTTAGATTATTAGGCTTATAATGTATAAGGATTTTTTAGACAAATTAAAAGAGTATAAGAAAGTAAGCATTTATCGCCATCAAAGACCTGATGGCGATGCTGCTTTTTCGTCAATGGGCTTAAAGACTTTTATTGAGGATAACTTTGATATTGAAGTTAAACTATGTGGTGTAGAAAAATATGAACGTTTAGATACAACCGAGGAAGTCTCTGATGAGTTTATTAAGGATAGTTTAGCTATTATTTTAGATGTTTCAAGTCAAGATAGAATTGATGATTTAAGATATCAAACAGCTAAGGAAATAGTAGTTATTGATCATCATCCTTATGTGTTAGAGGCGGCTGATTTGACTATTAATAATTCTTTAGCTAGTGCAACTTGTGAGCTTATTACTGATATTATTTATAGCGATTCTTTTAAGTCTTATAAGAAATCAAAAGAAACTTGTAAGTATTTATATTCAGGCATCTTGACTGATTCTATGGGTTTTACTACTTCCAATACTACGAGTAATACTTTATATTTAGCTTCTTTATTAATAAAAGATGGCAACTTAGATGTTTCTAAACTTAATGAAGATGTATTTAGTACATCGCTTGAGGAATATGAAAAGGTTACCAAATTAAGATCTAAGTTGATTATTGAGGATGGTGTAGGCTATTGTATCTTGGATACTGTAGATTTAGAAGAGATTGGAATGGCTTATGATCAGGCTAAGACCCATGTGGCTGAGTTTTCTAAGATAATAGAGCTTAAGATTTGGGCTATTTTTGCGAAGAATCCTGAAAGTGGTTTATATGATGGAAGCGTTCGTTCTAGAAGACCTTATGTCATCAATAGGATTTGTGATAATTACAATGGTGGTGGTCATAATAATGCCTGTGGTGTTAAGAAATTGGATGAGAATTTGTTGAAATCACTTCTTGAAAATCTTTCAAAATTAGCACAAGAAAACGTCAATTTATAGGATGAATTTCGTTGATTTTAGATATGAGTTTTTATATAATTCTTATAGCAATTAAGGAGGAATAAATAATGGCTGATTTAAATAAAAAAGCGTTAATTGAAATTATTGCTGAAGAAAAAGGTTATACAAAGAAAGAAGCTGGAGAAATCGTAGAACTTGTAATCGATACTATGGTAGGTACTTTACAAAAGGGTGATACAGTTGATCTTCCAGGGTTTGGTAAGTTCACTGTTAAGGCTAGAGATGCTAGAACAGGTATCAACCCACTAACAAAAGAAAAGATTGAAATTCCAGCAACTAAGGTTCCTGCATTTAAGGCTTCTAAGGCTCTTAAAGACGCAGTTAAATAACTTAACTATATTGAAAGGATCAGTGATGATCCTTTTTTAGTGCCTATTTAATTAATCCATTTAACCAGTCTTTAATATCGTTAAGACTTAGTTTTCCAAAATAATAATCAATTATTTCTTCAAATTTACTAATACCTTCATTACTATTAAATAATTCATCGATCAAGTCATCGATTGCGGTAGATATATCTAGGGTAATATAGGTTGTACCATTTTTATCATATCGAATATTAATAATCTGACTAGGGTTGATTACTTTTACTTTAATATCATCGCCAACAATTAGTTCTGAGATATTTTGTCTGTATAGTTCTTCATGTTTAGCAGGTAGGCTCTTTTCATAGATAAATCTTGGTAAGTTTCCAACTGTGGCATCATTGAATTTTAAAATAAAATCGGTGTCTGTAAATTCGTATGAAAGGGTTGCTTTAACACCTGCTTTGATTAGTTTTTTATAGGTGATAGCCATATATAGATTTATTTCATTGTTTTTAGTGTCAACATCATAGCCCATTTGTTGAAATGTAATATTATATTTGCTTAAATTCGTATTTAATATATCCAAATCGATATAGTTATAGACTATGGCTTTAGATAATGCTAAAGTTGCTTCTTTAGTTTTTTCATCATATGCAATTGAATCAATTATGTTATTGGCAAGGTTAACATTCCTATCATCATCTTTATTTACTATTTGTGCTTTATAAGCTTCGATGTCATCGAAATGTTCTTGTAGGGTAGAAGTATTGTTGGCTAATAAAACAAGGCTAAGAGAGCTTGCAATCACCAAAAATAATACTATTAATAATATTTTTAATAACAGATGATTCTTCTTTGGTTTTTCGTCAATGTCAATGACAGTAGCTACTTGATCGTTGATGTTTTCTTTATTATCCATAAGTATTTACCTCTAAGTTAATTATATATAATTTAATAATGTTTCCAAAAAATAAACCTACCATTAAAGCAAGTCGCGGATGAGTAGATATAAACATTTGGGCTTCAAAAAAGATATAATTCAAGACAATATCAATCTATTTATATTCACTGAAAATGAAAAAGTATAACTAACAATCTCTATGAAACAATAACAAAACTGATGAAAATGATAATAAATATTCAAAAAGGGGCTTAAAATCTAGCCTCTTCATCCACGACTTGGTTAAATCGTATGAAAAATAAAAGTATTATAATTTTCTTATGGTGCGCCGGTTCGGTGCATATTAAATAGTTAGGTGAAACTCCTAGCCTGGTAATTCCTAGCAAGAAGCCAGTATCTAGTCTTGGACTTATAATCGTGAGGTTATAGGTTAAGCGTAGGCGAGAAAGATAAAGAG
>JALFIR010000068.1:0-22289 GCA_022776215.1 Solobacterium sp.
CTCTTTATCTTTCTCGCCTACGCTTAACCTATAACCTCACGATTATAAGTCCAAGACTAGATACTGGCTTCTTGCTAGGAATTACCAGGCTAGGAGTTTCACCTAACTATTTAATATGCACCGAACCGGCGCACCATAAGACTATTATAACGCTAAATTAAAGTCTTAGTACCAAATGGACGTACACATAGTTCCATAATAGAATCTTCACCAAAGACACTAGATAAAACTAACTTATAATCATTTACTAGCTCCTTAGGAACAACAGCTTGAATAGTGCCGCCAAAACCACCACCATGAACACGATAAGCACCCTTATGGCCCAAGATATAGTCACTCATTGCGATTGCGATAGATAATGGTTGATTCTTTGGCATAGAACTTGGATAAACATTTTGAAGGTACATATAACTAGATCTACCAGAACGATTAATTAAATCTAATAAGCTATCGATATCCTTATTCTCAACAGCTTCCTTCTCTAAAACAGCTCTCTTATCTTCTGTATAGAAATGGAAACTTCTTAAAATCGAACGATCATTCTTAACTTCTTCTCTTAATTCCTTAATATGAGTAAAGAAATAATCAGGATCACCATCTCTTAAAACATTACAGTTTAATAATTTAGCCACATCTCTCATTTCACCAGGAACCGCAGAATACTCATCACTTAAATCAGCATGATCACCCTTTGTGTTAACTAGAATCAATTCATAACCATAGTCAGCAAAATCAAATTCATAATTTTCAATTATTGGAGCCTTAGGATCATTGAAGTCCATAGCCACAAAACCACCAACTGAAATAGAAGCTTGATCTAGCAAACCACTAGCCTTACCAAAATAAACATTCTCAGCATATTGACCGATAATAGCTCTATCAACTGGTGTAATTTGACAATCATTGAATAGACAATTGAAAATTTCTACAACCATCATCTCAAAACACGCACTAGATGAAATACCTGAACCAATCGCAACCTCTGAATCACACATTGCGCTAAAGCCGCCAATCTTATAGCCTAATTCATTTAGTTTGTTCGCAATGCCCCTAATTAATGATTTAGAAGTATTCTTTTCACTATCTACTACAGCCAAAGAATTAATATCAACAACACAATCATCAAACTTTGGATCAATAAAGATACATTCATTATTATCATTAGCCTTAACTACACAAATATTGTCATAATTAATGGCAGCAGACAAAGTATGACCATGTTGATGGTCAGTATGATTACCACCAATTTCAGTTCTGCCAGGAGAAGAAATCAAATGATAATCACCATCGCCAAAACGTATATATGCTTCATTCAACAAAGCAACATATCTTTCCTTCTCTTTAACTAAATCATTAGTACCCTTAATCTTAGACAATAATTCATCAATCTTATCGCTATTGATATAATCCTTTAAATCGTTATAATTCATATTATTTCCCTTCTAATGTATAAACAATCTTATGATTAACTTCTTTATCTTTATAAATATATGGCTTTATAAAATCATCATAGTTGATGCCATTTGGATAATATTGGCACTCAAAACATATTCCATAATAATCTTCATATGTATGATTATTCTTACCCTCTAAATGGCCTAAATAATTACCAGTATAAATATGCATATCAGGTAAATCACTTTCTACTGTTAGAGATAATTTATCATTATGAAGCTCAGCCATCTTTTTAAATGACATATCCTCGAATACATAATTATGATCTAGACCACACTTAGATAAATTTGAATGACCAATAGATAAAACATCATTCATCTTACTCAAAGTAGTGAAATCAAAAGCTGTACCCTTTACATCAATCACCTCATCAGAAGCCATAGGACCAACATTTAAAGCTACCTTATCGGTATAAATCTTAAGTTCTTGATCAAAAACAGTATCAACACCACCGTTTAAATTAAAATATGAATGATTGGTGATATTTAAAACACTGTCCTTATCGCATAGACCTGTAAAAGAATAAATTAATTGATTATTTTTTAATGAATAAGAAACTTCCAAATTTAAATTACCAGGGAAGCCTCCAGACATATCACCATCAAATAAAGATAAGACAATTTCATCTTCCTTTAATTCTTTAAGCGTATAGCCTCTAAAACTTAAATCGCCAACACCAGAATGAAGACAAATACCAGGTTCATTTAAAGACAATTGATACTTTTCACCATTAATCACAAAACTGCCATCAGCAATTCTATTAGCATTTCTACCAACAGTGGCACCTAAATGGGGCCCAGTATTCTTAAAATAAGAAGCTTGATCATCAAAACCCAAGACAATATCAGTATTAGTCTTCTTATCAATAAAAGAAACTAAAGTTGCACCAACCGTAGAAACTTTAACTCTTAAAAATTCATTTTCAATTGTATAAATCATACTTCACCATTAGCCTTCACTAACATCGCAGCGCCCATAACACCAGGTTCTTTAATCTTAGCTAAAACAACCTGAGCTGGTTTAATACCATTGAAATATTTATGATAACTTTCAACCATCTTATCAAAATATTTCTCATGTTGATTAAGCGCAACACCACCACCGATGACAAAAATATGTGGATCACAAATTTGACCAATAGTAGCCAAAAGTCTGCCCATTTGATCAGCCATCTCATCTACTAGTTCAACTGCCTTAGAATCATTTTCATTATATTTCTCAAACAATTCCTTACAAGTATTACCCTCACCAAATGCTCTTGCAGCCTTTCTGCCTAAACCTCTACCACTTGATTCAGATTCAATACTACCAGGATTTAAATAATCAGAATAACGCTCACAGCCATCTTTAACGATGATATTACCAATTTCTCCCGCAAAACCCATTTGGCCAGAAACAATCTTGTGATTAAAAATTAAAGCACCACCAATTCCAGTTGAATGAGTAATATAGTAAACGATTGGCTTATTCTTACCTGCTCCTAGCATTGCCTCAGCCAAACCAGCCATATTCGCATCATTATCAAGATATACTGGACGGTCATATCTTTCTTCAATCAAATCAGCAATTTTATAATTTTCAAAGCCAACAAGATTATTAGAAATAGGCATAACTCTATTATAAATATCAACAGGACCTGGAATAGCTACACCAATACCTTGTGTTTTATCAATATCAGTAATTTGATCAAGCACAGAAAAAACAGCGTCTCTTATCTTTTCCTTAGGGCCAACCAAGCCATATGATTTTGTAACATATTCTTCTAAAATGTTACCGTCATCATCCATCTTGCAAGCCCTTACATTAGTTCCACCTAAATCGACACCTACATAATAATTCATAATTATAAATCCCCTCTTTTCTTCAGATATATTAATTATAAATTATTTCACCTATTAAATCATAACCTTTTACATCATTTATCTTAACGTTCACAAAAGAACCAATCTTCAAATCTTCATCTGTTTTAATATAAACAACACCATCAACTCCATCTGGTGCTGACATATATGATCTTCCTACATATCTTTTAAACAAAGATTCATATCTTTCAACCAAGACTTCATAAGTTTTACCAATTCTATTTTGATTCTTCTCAAACACAATCATCTGTTGTGTTTCCATTAATTGGTTATATCTTCTTTGTGCATCCTCTTCAGGTACCTGAGGCATATCAAAAGCAGCAGTATCTTCTTCATTAGAGAAAGTAAAAGCACCTAAAGAATCAAATTTTAGTTCCTTAACCATATCTAGAGTATCATTGAAATATTCTTCTGTTTCATAAGGAAAACCTGTAATCATTGTAGTTCTAACAATCGCATCAGGGAACATTTCTCTTATATGATTAACTCTTTCCTTAATAAGTTTTACACTACCCCTTCTATTCATCTTCTTAAGCATGAAATCATTGCCATATTGAACAGGAATATCAAAATAAGGAAGTACACGCTCAGAATCTTTCATCACTTCTAATAACTCATCAGTAATCTCATCAGGATACATATATAAAACTCTAATCCACTTAAAGTCAATCTTATCTAATTCTTTTAATAATGCAGCTAAAGATGAATTGATATCTAAACCATAGGTTGTTGTATCTTGGGCCACTATATTTAATTCTTTAACACCCATTTCATATAGTTTCTTGGCATCATCTACAATCTTATTAAATTCAAAAGAATAATATTTGCCTCTAATCAAAGGGATAGCACAATATGCGCAATGATTGTTACAGCCATCACCTATCTTCAAATAAGCACTATATTCTTGAGTAATTAATTTACGTGATTTACCATATGAAGTATTAAATTCATGATTAATAAGTTTAGACAACATCATATCCATTTTTGGATAATCAGTGATTCTTACAAACAAGTCTACTTCAGGGAATAGTTCAACACAATTATCATAATATCTTTGTGATAAACAACCACAAACCACTAAATACTTAAGTCTATCTTGTTTAAGTTCCGCAATCTCTAAAATAGTATCAATCGATTCTTGTTTAGCATTTTCAATAAAGCCACAAGTATTGATTAAAATAAGATCACACTTCTTAGGATCATTCTCAATCTTAAAAAACGGATCATCAAATAATCCAATGATATATTCACTATCTACTAAATTTTTTGCGCAACCTAATGAAATAAAACCTACGTTCATAATCTCTCCTTTAAAAAATACAAAGAAGAAGAGCCTAGTTCTTCTTTTCTCTTGCAGCCTTTTTATAGCGTTCAATCTTTTCTTCTTTTATTTTAGAACGAATGAAATCTCTTCTTTGTTTTCTCTTGATTTCATCAATCGCTCTTTGTTTCTTCTTCTTATAGTTAGGCTTAACCTTTTCATTCTTCTTAGTTAAAGTCTTCGCAATAGCCTTTTCTACCTCATCATTTTTTCTTACTGGCTTATAAGTTGGGGACTTAACAGACTTAAGCTCGCCATTTTTAACATCCTTAGCGATAAAAGTAATACCTCTTTTTTCAAGAGCCTTAATCGCATTAATGTCTTCTTCCTTATATAAGCAGAAAGTAGTACCATCCTTAGTATTTCTACCAGTTCTACCAGCACGATGAATGTAAAAGTCTAAATCTCTTGGGAAACCTAAAGAAATAACATGGCTTACACCATCAACATCGATACCTCTACTAGCTACATCGGAACATACAACATATGTATATTGTTTACTTGCTAATTGTTTGATAGCTTTTTGACGATTGCGAGTCTCTAGACCGCCATGTAATAATAAGGCCTTATAGCCATTTTCACATAAATATTCATATACCTCATCGGCTTCGTTTTTTGAATTGGCAAATATTAAACAAACATAAGGATTAATCGTAGGCAATAAGTCAATTAGTTTTTCCTTATAAGTCTTATGCTTACAAGGCACTAGAATATGTTTAATCTTAGGATCTCTTTTCTTATCTTCTACTCTAATAATCTTGGGATTATTTAAGTAACGTTTGGTGAATTGTTCAAGAGAAGCTGGGAATGTTGCACTAAAACATAAGATCTCAGGGTTTTTCACCATATGTGAGAAGACAACATCGATATCCTCTAAAAAGCCATAGTCAAGAGTCATATCAGCTTCATCGATGATAAACATCTGAACAAAATCTACTCTGATGAAGTTCTTCACAAATAAATCCTTGATTCTACCTGGAGTACCAATAATAATATGTGGAGCTTGTGCACTTTGTTTCTTAGAATCAGTACCACCACTTAATAAGCTAATGCGAAGTTCAGGTAAAACCTTACACATTACCTTAGCATTTTGATAAACCTGGTATGCAAGTTCTCTTGTAGGCAAAGAAATTAAAACCTGTGTTTTATCACTTAAAACATTGATATTTTCAATCACAGGTATCAAATATGCATGAGTCTTACCAGTTCCTGTTTTAGATATTGCGATAACATCTTTTTTAGAATTAGCAAACTCAAGTACCTTTTTTTGAACATTGGTTAAATCGGTAAAACCATTTAATTTAATAAATTCTTCTGTATAATTTTTCACGTGACTATTATAGCATAAGCTTATCTAGAGGCAAGTTATTATAAAAATGAAAACATTCTCAATTTGGCACTGAAATAGCAATTTTAAACTCCATCATTCTTAAAAATAGAAGATATAATAGACCATGCAGCCGCTAAGGTAAGGGTTATTTCTGGTCGGCTAAACCAGGAGACTGCACAAAAGTCCTGTTTGTAATATACAACAGGAGGTGATGCATATGAGTAATTACGAAATGCTTATGGCAATTTTTGCTGGCATTACTTTAGTTATACAAATCGTTAAACTAAGCAATGAAAATAAAAAATAACCCTCGTATATTTTGGAAAGTTTGAAGGTTATTTAAACTAAGAAAATCCAAAGATAACCCTTATGCGGTTGTCTTTTTCTTTTTACATCTTAATTATACTATCAAAATGCTAAAATTAAGACATGGAAATTAAAAGAGTTGTACCCAGTGGCTATTGTAAGGGTGTAGTAAATGCCATCAATATTGTAAAGAAGACTAAGGAACAATATCCTAACGAAAACATCTATATCTTAGGAATGATTGTACATAATTCCTATGTATCTAAACAAATGGAAGATTTAGGAGTTATTACCTTAGAAGATCCAAATTTATCTAAAGAAGAATTATTAGATACCATAGATAAAGGAGTAGTGATTTTTACCGCTCATGGAATCTCGGATAAAATAAAACAAAAAGCTTTAGATAAAGGTTTAATTTGTGTAGATGCAAGCTGTGTGGATGTTTTAAAAAACAAGGATTTAATCAAATCATATTTAGATAAAGGTTATGATGTTGTGTATTTTGGTAAAAAGAAGCATCCTGAAGCAGAAGCTATACTTTCTTTAAGCAATAACATTCATCTTGTTTCTAATATATCTGATATCGATAATTTAAATATTTCAAATGATAACTTGTTCATCACTAATCAAACTACAATGTCATATTTAGAAGTAGAAGACATGTTAAAACTTATTAAGGATAAGTACCCTACATGTATTATTCAAAAGGAAATATGCAATGCGACTTCTTCTAGACAACTAGCAATCACTAATATTAAAGATGGCGATGTCTTATATGTAGTTGGCGATGTTAAGTCTAATAATACAAACAAATTAAAAGAAATAGGATTAAAATACTTTAAGAAAGTATTTCTTATAAGTAACTATAAAGAGATTAATAAAAAAGATCTCGTTAATGAAAACAAGATCTATGTTACAGCTGGAGCAAGTACTCCACCAATTCTAATTGATGAAGTAATTGATTATTTATCTAAGCTCTAAACTTCTTTAGCAACGCCCTTGGTGTTGCTTCTTTTATATTGAAGATAGCTTGTGGCAATCCTAAAAATACTGTAATCCCATAATAAACAAGTACCATAATAACGCCACACAACATCATCACAAGAATATCTATAATTCTACTTGTATATGTTATATGGAATAAATTATGAACTAAAACACCAGGTAAAATCATAATAAATGAAGAAATAAGAATAAACAAAGTCTTTCTGAAAGTCCTAGAGAATTTAGTACCAAATTTTTTACGCAAAATAATGATATACATGATAATGACAAAACCAGACGAAATAGCAGTTGATAAGGTCATACCATTTGAACCCATTAATCTTACAAAGATAAAGAAAGTAAATAGTTTAATCGCACAACTGGCAAGAAGTGTCAAAGTAGCCTCTTTCTTAAGTCTTAAAGTAATCATAATACTAGATAAAATAGGAGCTATTGTATCAGTAAAAGTTACTAGTGCATAAAATTTAAATAATTTAGTACCAATTTCTAAATTAGAATTGCCATACATGATATAGTAAATATCTTTCGCAAAGAAGATAAATACAAGTACTGCGGGAATTAAAATAAAGAAAACTGTTTCAATCAAAGAAATAATTTGTTTATTCAAAGTTCTAACATCTTGTTTCTCATAAGATTCCGACAAATAAGGAACAAGACCCGCTGAGAAACCAAGAGTAAGTACTTGAGGAATGCTTGATAGCTTATTACAGTTAGCCAATAAGATACCCATTTCAAGTTTTGCCTGTTCAACAGAAAGAACACCAGCCTTAGTTACGGAATCCATAAAGAAAGTAGAGTTAACTAAAGCGCTTAAAGAACCTAAAAACGAAATTATTAAGTAAGGAACACTTAGCGAAATAATTTCAACAACAAGTATTTTCTTACTAACAGCCTTAGTAGTCTGTTCTTTTACTAGTTCATCTATTCTTTGATCATCTTCCTTTGTGAAAAACATAAAGAAGATTATAGTCACAAAAGCAGCCACGCTAGCAGCACCAATAGCTGCATAAATTGCATATATTGATTCAAGCGCAAATACTCTTGTTAATAAAAAGCCGAAGAATATAATGCAGAAGACTCTAACAAATTGTTCCAAAGCTTGAGAAGAGCCATATAAGTCTAGTCTTTTTAATCCTTGATAATAGCCTCTTATAGCACTTAAATAAGGTACAAGAATCACTGCTAATAGAAGAATCGAAAAAATCATCTTCAAATTCTCAATATCAGTAGCACTAGCACTTGCACCCATTGATTGTCTAGCTAGAGATGGCGATAATAAGCCAAAGACAAGAGCTACAATAAATGTTAGTCCCATTACAATTGAAATGCCAAGTTTTTTAACTAAAAGAACAGTTTTATAGTCCTCCTTAGCATAGTATCTAGATACTAATGCCGCAATCGCAAAAGGAATACCGGCACTAGAAATCTTTAATAATAAATCATAATAAGTATAGGCGATAGAATAAAAGGCCATATTAGCCTCACCCGCAAAAGAACTTAGCGGTGAGTAATAAATAAGGCCTAAAGTCTTAGAAATAAAAATTCCAAAAGAAGAAGTTAGGGTCGCAATCATCAACGACTGACTTTTTTTATTGTCTTTCATATCTTAGCCTCCTAACTTAAAAAATTCTCTCTTAGTTGCACTGGCATCCTTGTTAGTCCAAGTAACCAAAATATACAATACAGGATTCTCGTTTTTAGTAACACCTGAAATGTTAATGCCCTTAACAAAACCCTTAGAAGCATTTGTTTGATTCGGTATCATTGAATATTTAGTATCTTCAAATAAGCCTATATTAGCTGCCATTTCATTTGAATAGTCAACATCACTTTCAATCGCAATAGCCTCCACATTATACATAGCAGCTTTAGGATTATCGATTGTCACATAAAAACGATAAGCACCATCAATTGAACCAACATCTAGACTAATATCAAAATACTCACTCTTAGTTTTGAAATCAGCACGAGTGCTCAATTGTTCTATCATTGAATTATATCTTTCCATAGCACCAGCATCAACGTCCTTGCCATTAGAACAAGATGTTAATAAAAGCACCATCAAAAAGCATAGGAATATTTTTTTAATCATTTTATTCAAAGTTAATAGCGTAATAGAATTTCTTACCTTTTTTGATAATAGTAAGCTTTGAATCAAAAGCATCCTCAGCATTAAGCACAAAGTCTAATGAATTAACCTTGTCACCATTAACACTGATAGAATTGCCACTAATTAAATCTCTAGCTTCTCTTTTAGACTTACATACACCAGCAGAAATTAATACATCAACTAAAGGCGTACCACTTACAACAACTGTCTTTTCTAGATCATTAGTCGCATCCTTTAATTCACTATATGTTAAATCCTTGATATTTCCCTTAAAGAAAGTATCTGCAATCTTTACAGCTGTATTGTAAGCCTCTTCACCATGAATGAAAGTAATAACTTCTTTTGCTAGAGCCTTATGAGCTAAACGCAAATGTGGTTCTTCTTTATTTGATCTCTCTAATTCTTCAATTTCTTCTCTACTTAAGAAAGTTAAAAATTTCAAGTAATCAATAACCTTTTCATCCTCAGAATTGATAAAGAATTGATACATTTCATAAGGACTAGTCTTATTAGCATCTAACCAAATAGCCTTACCATTAGTCTTACCAAACTTAGAACCATCAGACTTTGTTAATAAGGGCATTGTAAAACCATAAGCTTCCTTACCAAGTTTCTTTCTAATAAGCTCAATACCAGCAGTAATATTACCCCATTGGTCTTGACCAGCAACCTGTAATGTTACATCTTCATTTTCATATAAATGTAAGAAGTCATAAGCTTGAAGCAACATATAAGAGAATTCAGTATAAGTAATACCCTCATCCAATCTTCTCTTGATAATATCCTTATTTAACATGTAGTTAATATTAAAATACTTACCTACATCTCTTAAGAATTCTAAATATGAAAAGCTATGTAGCCAATCATAGTTATTAACAACTTTAAAACCAAATAACTTAGTAGCTTGCTTACTTAGGCAATCGAAGTTATGTTGAACTTCTTCTTTAGTAATCATTGGTCTTTCACTATCTGGTTTAGGGTCACCGATTAAACCAGTACCACCACCAACTAGTAATACAGGATTGTGTCCTGCATCCTTTAATCTTTTTGAAATCAAAAAGCTAGAGAAATGACCAATATGTAAGGAATCGCCAGTTGGATCGGTTCCAATATAGAATGTCATACCCCCTGCATTTAATTTTTCTTTAATTTCAGGAGATGAACAATCCTTAATAAGTCCCCTCCACTCTAATTCTTCATATATACCCATATTTTATTTTGTAGTCTTTCTTTCCTTATAAATATAACCTAATACTTTTTGTTTATCTTCGACCTTTTCATTCTTAAGCATCTTAGTCATTAGACGCATAGAAACAGCACCTAGGTCATAGGTTGGTACTTCAAAAGCGCTAACCTCAGGTCTTACCATTGATAAATATTTTGTATCATTTAAACAAATGATTTCCATTTCCTCAGGAACTTTGACACCATTCTCGTTACATGCATTTAAACATGCTAAAGCTTGAGAATCACGATTGACAATCATCAATTGATGCCTATGGTTCTTAAAATAACTCTTTAAGAACTTATAAGTAGAACGTTCATCACTAGAGAAATCTAAATAGCCCTTAAATGTTAAATTATGGTCCTTAAAACACTTAGCTGCACCTTCTACCATTTCCTTTGACATGTTGTGGTTTCTTCTATCATCTAATATTGCAATATCTTTGATACCCTTGTTAATATATTCATCACAAGTATCATAGACTGCCTTACGATAGTCAACACAAACAGAACAAATAGAATTAGCGATAATGCGATCACCAACCGCAACGATTGGGATATTATAAGCATCCAATTCCTTAGTAGCCTCATCATCTAGACCATTGTTGCAATAGATAACAACACCATCAACTCTTGACTTGATAACCTCATCAACAGCTTCTTGGATATTAGTAATACCTTGGGTAACTGCATGTAAATAGATGTTGTAGTCATAGATTTTTGCAACATCACACAAGCCATTAATTAATTGGCCTGTGGTACCAATTGATTCTTCAGGAAAAATCAAACCAATAGTAGTTGTTCTTTGCAAAGCTAAGCCCTGAGCTATAGCATTTGGTTTATAGCCCAGGGTCTTAATTGCTTCTTCAACCTTCTCTTTTGTCGCCTTTTTAACAACATCTGAACCGTTCATTACCCTAGATACGGTGGCTAGGGAAACATTAGCTTGTCTAGCTACATCGTAAATAGTTACACGTTTCATAATTATTATTCCTTATCTGAATTCTCTTTATCTTCTGGTTTTAACCATTTTTTTAAAGCTGCAACAGCCTTTTCAGCAACATCAATAGTTACATCCTTTGCCTTTTCAGCAACATCGATTGTAACATCCTTAGCATGTTCAATACCTTCTTGAACTTCAGGCTTGCTTAAATAGTCATTCACACCCTTAGCTGCCTTTTCATAAGTATTTGTTAACTTATCAGTAACCTTCTTAACATTTTCATTTGCCTTAAGATTATCTACAGCCTCGCTCACCTTCTCACTAGCCTCTTTAGCATAAGCCTCTACAGTGCTTGCCGCCTTCTTTACTTTTTCCTTTTCCTTAAGTTCCTCGAAAGCTTTGTTAGCACCATCACTAAGTTCCTTAGCCTTAGTCTTAACAAAATCCAATGTTTTCTTAACTTCTTCAGGATCTGTTGCTTGAGAATAAAGTTCCTTAACTTTATCGATAGCCTTATTTAAAACTTCAACAGACTTTTCCTTAACTTCTTTAGCCTTATCTTGAAGATCGCCATCAACTTCATCGGCACCCTTAGAGATTTCATCAATCTTCTTCTTCATCTCTTCAACTGTTTCATCAATTTGTTCTTCAATTTTAATTTCATCAGTCATACTCTTATTCTCCTTTACTTAAAATATCATCAAGACTAACTTCCTTTAATTCATCAGGCTCATCATTAGTCTTTTCTTCTTTTTTCACAAAACTTGAAACCTTATCCTTTATATTATCCAAGTTTTTAGAAACATAATCCTTGGCATCATTTATAGCCTTGCCAGTTGCCTCACATGCATCATCAATATGCTTAGAAACATTTACAGCAGTATCTAGTGGTGCTTGCACCTTATCAAGTGATTTTTCAACCATTTCAATAGAACCATGTGTCTTATTGACCGTTACATCTAATGAAATGATTAACTTAATCAGTTTAAATAAGAAAATAATCAAAAATATTAATGCGATTACTCCTAAGATTGGGAGTAATTCTTTACATAAATAAGAAAAACTAGCCATGTATCTTTACCTCTACAAACATTTTATAAAATTATGAAAACTTTTTCAAGGATATTGTAAGCCCTCTCACTACAAATATTTCTTAGTCAAATGAGCCAAGTTATAAATGTCTTTACTAGACATGAACACATATACTGCATCGCCATTTGAAGCTAACAACTTAGCACCTTCTTCATCCTCACTTAACACAATAGAACCATCTATCATCTTAGCTAAATAATTAATATCAATATCAGTGCCATCTTGCTTATCATCGATAGAAGTAAAATCTAATAAATAGATCTTGTCCGCTAACTCTAAAGCTTCCTTAAAATCTTTCGCAAAATGAAGAACTCTAGAAGCGCGATGTGGTTTAAAGATTGCCACTACCTTCTTATCGGGATAACGAAGTCTTGTAGCCTTTAAAGTAACTGCAACTTCAGTTGGATGATGTGCATAATCATCAACAAGAATTGAATTATGATATTCCTCTACGATATATCTACGTTTTGGACCCTTATAATCAGTAAATGATTCTTCAACTACATTTAAGTCCAAACCTAATTTATAAGCCAAAGATATAACGCCTAAGGCATCAATCAATAAGTGTCTACCAATCAAAGGTAAATTAAATGTCTTAACAAATTCGCCTTTAAAATATAAATCAAAAGTAGCACCCTTATTAGTCTCAACTAGATTATTCGCATAGAAATCATCACAGTCTTCAAAACCAAAACTATAATTTTCTTTGCCATTAAAGTTTAGTTTCTTACACCAAACATCATCACCATAATAGAAAGTAATCTTTTTAACATTACCAATAAATTTTTGATAAGAATTAAAATAATCATCTTCATCCTTAAAGAAATCTACATGATCAATTTCAATATTATTGATAACTGCATAATCAGGATAATATGAATGGAAATGATTTCTGAACTCATCAGATTCAACGCATAGATATTCGCTATCCTTAGCTAAATACCCTTCTCCATCACCAATTAAATAAGCTGTCTTAAAGAAATGAGATAAAACATTCTTACACATAGTTGTAGTTGTTGTCTTACCATGAGATCCACTTAATGAAACAGACTTATAATTTTTCATAAGTTCACCAAGATACTCATGATATCTATAACACTTACAAGTTGGATTATTTCTAGCCGCTATAACTTCAGGAAAATCTTCCAAGAAAGCATTGCCAATAATCACTGTATAGTTATCTTTAATATTATTTGGATCAAAATTAACAATCTTAATATCATGCTTAATTAGTTCATCTTCAGTAAAGAAATGTTTATCTAAATCTGAACCCATTACCTCATTACCAATTTCTTTCAACATGACAGCTAGAGCCGCCATACCAGAACCCTTTATACCAATGAAATAAAACATATCTTAGTCCTTTGTCTTATATAATTCATCAAACAAATTGATTTCAGCCGTCTTATCTATATCATCTTTTTCATTAAAATCAACGCTTGAAAAGATATCGGCCAAATCAGAAGTAACATCAGTAGCTACCTTCTTTGAATTGTCTACTTTCTTAGTTTCCTTTTGAACATTAGTAATAGACTCATAACCATAAATTGGAGATAAAACTGTTCCTAAATAACTTGAACGAGGCTTTTCTAAACATGCATAATTTACATCAGAAATTGGTTCCTTAGCCTTCTTCTCTTCCTTTTCAAGACTACCAAACATAGGGCTCAAGAAAGGCTGAGCCACATACTTTTCCTCAGGTTCTTCTCTTTTAACATCATCATAAACAGGAGTCTTAATAACGTCAATAAAGTCATTACGTTCTTCTTTTTGTTCATAATTAATAAAAGTATTATTAACTTTAGGTTCTTGTGCCACTCTTTTAACAGGTTCTTCTCTTTTAACCTCTTCAGCCTTAACAACAGGCTCCTCTTTTTTAACCTCAGGCTTCTTATACAAAATATCCGAAGCCTTCATCCTACTATCAGGTCTTCTATTCTTAACCTCTGGATTAGAGACATCATATTCGTCTTCAAATAATAAATCAATAAATTTTTGTTTCAATGTTTGTGAACTTGCCATAACTTAACCTACCTTCTTTTATTCTACTACACTTTCACTATCAGTTTTCTTTAATTGGGGATTTGACAACACTCTTGGCTCTAAAACAATCTTACCATTAGGATATTCTTTCACATCATAGTAATCATACTTGGCTCCTCTTAAAACCACCCTTTTCTTACTATCTAATTTAGCTGTATATTCTTTATCTTTTTTCATAAGTTTTACCTTGTGGGATATCCCACTTTCTATGTATTTATTATAACATAAAAAATGAAACCAAACGGTTTCATTCTTCAGTATTTATCTCTTCTTCACTTTGATTTGCATCGTCATCTGTGCCTTGATTGCCCACAATTGCATCCCCAATAAGCATTTCACTCAAATCACCACTAGTAGGTCTTGTTGAATCAAACAAATCAATTTGTTTCTTCTTATAATCAACAATATTCTTATCAGAATAATCAGCGATTATTAATTCTTCATCCAAGTCAACCGACTTAGCAATCGTAAACAAATGTTTTACAATATCTTTTATATAAGCTTTAGAAGAAGTGATATAAGTTAAATCACTTGTGATTAATTCAATAACATAGTAGTCATTATTTTGATATAAATTTAATATATAATCTCTCTCTATATCCTTAATAGTTAAATATTTACCACTCTTAGAATAAACAAGTTTGTTTTGATCTAACAAAGATGAATTAGTTAAATATTGTTCGGGATAATATTTATTATTGACGATGTCATTAATATTAATATTAACAACTATCTTGTTATCTAAATAACTCAAAACTAAACTTTCTTGATCAAAACTAATCTCACCCATATCACTAGGAAGATAATAATCATAATATTTTAAACTATTGTCAGGATGATTGGATACGATCTTACTTGTATCACTTAAAAGACTATCAAGTTCAGTATTGATATCTTTATTAGAAGCACAGCCACACATCATCACTAGCAACAAAACAACAAATAGTCTTTTCATCTAGACTATTTTAACAATAATCCCTGGCTTTTAAAACTAAAATATGAATCAGCAGATACTATCAAATGATCTAGAAAGATAATTCCAACCTGGCGACAGCCATCAAAGATAGCCTTTGTAATTCTTTTATCCGCATCAGAAGGATTAATATTACCACTTGGATGATTATGAGCCACCACCACATACTTAGTCTTCAACAACAAAGCTTTTCTTAAAATTTCATTAACTGCAACCATAGATGATTCGCTAGTACCCCTATACATGCTCTCGGCTTTGATTATCTTACCTTTATTGTTTAACAATACCAAAAAGAATTCTTCTTGGTCTTTAAATCCAATATTAAATCTAATATAGTCAACCAGCATCAAAGGATTAATGGAACAGTCACTATCTTTAATAGTTTCTACTTTTGATAATCGTTTGAAAATTTCCAAAATAGCTAAAATTTCCAAAGCCTTAGCCTTCTTAATCCCTTTAATTTCAACTAGTTCATCATAATCTAAAGACAAGAGATTGTTAAAACCACCAGCCTTTTTAATCAAGTCATTAGATAATGTTAAAACATTAGAATTATGATAAGCTGATTTTAATATCAGTGCCAATAATTCATCATTGTTTAAAGATGAAATCCCATAATTTAAAGCTTTTTCTCTAGGTAATAATTCGTTCATTTTTTCTTAACAAGACGCCATAAGAAACATGAAACAATACTGCCAGAAGAATCAATTATCACATCACTCAATTGACCACATCTACCATCAACAAACAATTGATGAAACTCATCAAACGAAGCATATAGAACACAAAATAGAACAGACACAACAATTAACTTTGGACAATTATATTCTTTGAAACATTCATAGGTTAAGATATATAAAATAAAATATTCGCTAAAATGAGCTAACTTACGAATAAAGAAACCAAAGGTATCTACAAAAGCCTTTGTATCGCTTATCTTTAACAGCTTAGCGATGCTTAATAAAATACCATCAGATAGACTGCCTGATTGGTCACCTGTTTCCGCTGATAACAAATATATCAAGATAAGCCAGCTTACAAATAAAAGTGTTTTTATAATCTTTTTCATTCAATAATAATATCATCTAAGATAATTAAAAACCATTGATTCATCATTAAGTTTACTTCCAACATCCTGGTAACAATCTTTGCCTATAACCGCATTCAAACTACCTATTGCTAATGCCTTATTAATGTAGCTAACTGCATCATCAGGCAAGGCTAAAGTAATATTTTGTAAGACTGCACTATTATCAAAATCAAGAATCTTCTTATGATTCAAATCATACAAACCAATTATTCTTACATTGCTTATTAATAAGTCACTTAAGACCCTATCTTTACTAATAGTCAAATATATGTCAACATACATGCCTTCTTTTAAATAAGCTTGATTAACCTTTAAATCATTAATATTAATATCATAAGCAACCTCATCTTCTCTCAAATCATAAGTCAACTTATCATCAATGTTTCTTATATCGTCTAATACACTCTTATAAAAGAAAGAACCCTTAGGTACAAAACCATCAATACGTACACATTTGTTATCTAGATCTTCCCTATCCACGACAACCTCACTATTCAAGTATCTTTTAGAAACCGTTATAAATTTGTATGTTGATTCATCTACTAAAGCTCTCTTTCCCAGTGAATAAGTAGCTACAGGCACCTTAATAAGTTCCAATTCTCTTCTACAATAAAGTAGCATTCCTCCAACTAACAGTACCAATACACTCAAAACAATAATTATTTTCTTTTTCTTAGGCATCCCTTTTTCTCCTTTCATATCTTTATTGACGATAAAAGAAGAAATTCCTACATCAAATTATAATTTTTTGAAATATTCTAGTATTTCAGAAACAGTTTCATCAACACTTATATCTAGCCAGTTTTTATTAGAAGCATTTAGTTTGCTCATATATTTAGCATTTCCAAATAATTTTTCAAGGCGATTAAGCAATTCTTCATCGTTGCTGACAGGCATAGTGTTATCACCATAAATAATAATCTTAAGATACTTTTTAAGAATTTTAACATCACAATCTTCCAATAAAAAACAAATATCAAAAACATCTTTAAATCTTGTATTAGTTGACATGAAACGCAACAAAGATTTTAGCTTTTCCACTATTATTTGTTCCCTGGAATTAACCAACAGTTGTATGGCGTCTTCTTGAATGCAAACATCAATTAAAAGCTCTTCTTGATAAATATCTAAATTGTTGTGAACACCAATGTCAATTTTAGTTCCAATTGAATTATTATAATGATCACTTATATTTAAATAGATTCTTTTGTCCTTATAATCTTGTTGATTCAACTCAGTAAAACAGCCAACATATGTTATCGATAAATCATCAATACATTTAAACTATCAACAAACTTTTCTATAGCACTATCAGATAACGAATAATGAATAAAATCAAAATCAATATCTTTTGTCACACGTCTTAGATTATTTGACAATTTTTGTACAACAAGCCCTCCTTTAATGGTCACAAAATTTTTCAGAGAACTTTGATCAATCGCCTTTAGGATAATATCATGGCAAAGTATCGTTTTTGCGTCATCTTCTTTATATCCTTTTGCGATGATTTTGTTTATTTCATTTATAAAATTAATTATAGAACCTCCAGTTGAATGGCATCGCTAATCGCTTCGCCATTTTTAAAATTTTCAGCATACTCTTCTATCGTAAGGAAGTCTAGTTGAAAAATCAATCTTCTATAATTATTAATTACCTCTTTATACAAATCAAAAGGTATCCTACTTTTTAAACGAATCAAGTCAACCAACAACCTTTCTTTTGTAGGCACTCTTATGGTTACACCATCGTATTCTAATTTAGTAAGCTCTTGTTCAAAAAGATTATCTTTCACAAAATACTGTTTAACATTTTTTTCTTTAATTCTTGTGTGATTTCTTCTAGTAGCTAAATTATATTCTGTAGGTATATAGTCAGTTAAATCATAATAAAAGCATGCACTGACACCGGTAAAAATAGCATCAGGGTATTTAAAAGAAATCAATTCTAATTCGGAATAGTGTTCTTTATCTGAATAAACGCCTTTTTCAATCTTAAATAATCTATTCTCAGTCAGTTCTTTCTTAATTTGATAATCAGAACCATATTTATCTAAACATTCCTTATACGAAAACAACATATCAATCTCCTATTAAAGTAATTATACACATGAATTCATATCATGTGTATAATTACTTTAATTTTTATACTAAGTCATAACTTTTCTCCTTTCATATCTTTATTGACCATAAAAGAAGAAATTCCTACATGAAATTATAAAAAAAGAGCAATTACCTTAGCAATTAATCAAATATTTTCTTATTAGTTAACACAATTATTAATGCCGCCACGCTTATCATGGTACCCAATAAATACAAATTGAAAGTACCAAAATATTTCATCATAAAGCCAAATGTTTGCGACAAAACAGCTTGATAAATCATATTAAAAGTTTGAAGTAAAGTTAATGCTCTTGCGATACTTGCTCCACCATAGATTTTATTAAGATACTCAATATTACCAACAATAGCACTTATCGCTAAAACACCATGTAAAGATTGAGCTAAGATAAACACATAAATATTTCTTGTAAGAAAACAGATTAGACATCTTGAAACAACCGAAATGCATGAAATGATAAAGGCTCTATGATAGCCAACTTTCTTTATAAAAGCACTTCCATTATTAACTACATATAATTCCGGAATAACCATAATGAAGGTCGCAACACCAATCATATTATCACTGCATTTTAGAGTTTCAGTAATATGAATACCCGCAAAAGTAGTTAGGGTATCTACTGTTGTGTTTGTAAATAAAGTAACCAAAACAATCACCAAAAATCTTTTATCCTTTAAAATATTCTTGGTATTGGTATCTTCCTGAATCGCTTCCTTACTAACACTTTCATTTTTAGGCAAAGTAGTAATTATTAAGCAGCACAACAACAAAGACAAGATATAGAAGAAAACATAAGGACCACCATATCCTAGTTTATTCATAATTATCGCAATAAAAGTACTACCTACAATATAACCAAAAGAACCATATGATCTAAGTTGACCAAAGCTCATCTTATACTTATTACAATATTCAACACTTAAACTATCACAAATACTACCTAAATCTGTCTTAAAGATATAGATGCATACAGATAAAAGACAAAGTAAGGGAAAGATGCTTTGATGGCTCCATAAAAATACACTAAAAGCTGAAAAGAAACACAATATTGATAAAATCCTTCTATTAGAATACTTACCAGCCAAGATACCCCATAGAGGAATAAAAAACATTGACACAATAACACTAATAGATGAAATAAAACCAATCTTCACCCCATCAAATCCAAGTCTTGAATAATATACATTAGCATATGGGAAAAAGACACCATATGAGATGTATAAGAATAAATATAATAATTTAAATTTGTTGTTGATGGTCTTGTTCATAATTAAACATCTATTAAAGTATATTACATTATCGATAATTTTTTAATAATTCCTTATAGAATTTAACAACCAAGCCTAACTTATCAATCAAAAAATTTTCATCATCATTATGAACACTAGCATATTGTTTATTATCGATATCAATAGGCACAAATCTAATTACCGCATCAGATAAATCATTAAAAAGACCTACCACAAATTGTGGTAGGCAAAATCTTACAATCAAGGATGTATTAACTTTTTTCATATTATTTAACTTTCTTATATCTTAAGGCACAGACATCATCACCTTTGGCAATGCACTTAGGCAAGTCTAACTTTGCATCAAAGCATTCACCAATACCATGGTCACCGCACATTGCGATATCACAAAGTCTTGCGATTTGTTCATCACTACAATCAGCTTTTTGCCAAACCTTTACAAGCGGACAATAATGGAAATCTAAATATAAAGTATCATCTGTGCTTTCAACCACATCCATTTCAAACAGCCATCTTGCTGCCTTAGTAAATAAGGTTTTCTTTAAACCTTTTAAACTCTTGGTACCACCCTTTTTAACTAAATCATTACCTTGAGATAGACCACACCTTTTAATTGCCCTACTGCCAAATACAAGAGGATCTAAGCCTTCTTACAAACCTCATCAGTCAATAGATACAGCCAAAAAGCACGGTGTTCTAACAATTCTCTGATCTTCACTACGAAAGGATTTTTAATCTTCGCTTCATTCACTACTTTTGTCACAATACACTCTTACAATTATTTATTAAGTAAATAAAAAATGAAATTAATCACTTCTTTAATGTCTATATTGCACCATGTTTACCAACTAGTTTATAGCTATTGTCAATTAATTCACTAACCAAATCATCACTTAAAGTATCATTCAAAATAATCGATATCCATGACTTCTTGTTCATATGATAGGCTTCATAAATGCCTTCTATCTTCAGCAAATTATCCTTATCGTTTGGATTAATCTTAACATTGATAACTTCAATTAAACCAAATTTATTCTTATCAATCTTATTAAATGGAATAACCATCAAGATACTAAACCACTTATTATCTTTGTTTCGATATACACCATGATAAGGACTGCTTTTAAATGGGAAATCAGGACTTACACTATATATCTTATAAATAAATTCATTAATTCTATTAGCTTGATCAAAGATATACACCCTTCTTATACAAGTCTTATCCCTTATATCCAACAATATCTTTTCAAATTCACTTCTAATCTTTAGATTAAAATCACCACTTCTTTCGATTCTAAAATTGATATATTCCTCGTCAAAAGATAAGTCGATAATCTTGCCTGTAATCTTTTTATCAGCATAAGTAACAATTACTTTAAAAGTATTATCCAATATATCAACAGTATAAACATAATCACTATTAAAGCCATATTTTAACAGTTTATTTTCATCAATCGAGTAGCGATTAAAGATTGTTTCTTCAATTGTCATAATAATTTACAAGTCCTTATAAATTTACTAGTATCAGCACCACTTTCTAGATATCTTAACAAAATATTAGCACAAGCATTACTATCACTATCAGCTCTATGATGATTTAAACAAATATCATAATAATCGCACAGATCATTAAGCTTATGGCTAATACCAGGTAAAAGCACTCTGCCCATTTGAACTGTACAAATATAATGTACATAAGGTTTCCAATCAATATGATAAAAAGCTAAACACTTCTTTAAGACATTCATATCGAATGTTGCGTTATGTGCTACTATCATGCCACTACTAAATAAGGGCTCTATATTTTCCCAAAGTAAATCAAAAGATGGTGCATTAGCTACCATAAATTCATCAATACCAGTTAACCTCTTATTGAATGAATCAAAATATGTCTCAGGATTTACTAACGAATAGAAAGAATCAACTATCCTATCATCTTCTATAATCGTGATACCAATGGCACTCATGCGATCATTTAAGTGATTAGGGGTTTCTACATCAAATACAATAAAACGATTCAAAAAAATCAGTCGAGTAGGCACTCGACACTCCTTTCTCTTTACTTTCTTTACTTTTATTTTGATTAGGTAATGTCGAGATTACCCCTCACGGAACCGTGCTTGCCATTTTCTAGCACACGGCTCTTCTAATATGTGAATATTTAATT